>NZ_CP084541.1:2855000-3040000 GCF_020410765.1 Streptomyces marincola
CGCCGACGGACCCGATCTGTCCCTCGCCGCCGCGGCGGCCCTGCTCGACCGGGACGTGGACACGACCGAGACGGTCCTTGAGACCCTGGTCGACACGTCCCTGCTGGAGTCGGCCGCGCCGGGACGCTACCGGTTCCACGACCTGGTCCGCCTGTTCGCGCGGGCCTGCGCGGAGCGCGACGAGCAACCGCCCACCGAGCGGGAGGCGGCGCGCACCCGGCTGCTCGACTTCTACCTGGCGGCGACGGCGGAGGTGTACCGCCTGGAGCGGCCGGGCGACCGGCTGACCGCGCACGTGGAACCCACCGCGTCCCCCGGGCTGGCGTTCGACTCCACGGCCGCCGCGGTGGAGTGGCTGTTCACGGAGGCCGACAGCCTGCTGTCCTGCGCGCGGGGCGCGGCCGGCGGGTCGCTGCCGCGCAAGGCGGCCGACCTGCTGCTCGTGGCGCTCGACCTGTCGGAGTCCGGCGCGTTCTCGCTCCAGTACGAACGGGCCGCGCACGCGGTGCTCGCCGCGGCGCAGCGGGCCGGGGACTCGCACGCCGAGGGGCGCGCGCGGGTCGCGTTGACGAAGGCGGACAGCCACGCCGGGCGCTTCGAGTCCTCGCGCGAGCACGGCGTGATCGCCCTGCGCCTCGGCACGGAATCCGGCGATCCGGTGGCGTGCGGCCACGCGGCCAACGCCCTGGGCCTGACCGCTCTCTACCAGGGGCGGCACGAGGAGTCGCACGCCTACTTGTCGCGGGCACTCGACGAGTTCCGCTCCGACGACAACCGGCCGAGCGAGGCCAGCGCCCTGGGGAACCTCAGCTATATCAATCTCCAGATGGGCCGCACCGAGGAGGCCGTCGCGCTGGCCAGGCAGAGCCTGGACATCCTGCGGGCGCTCGGCTCCGACCTGCGGCTGGCCAACGGCCAGTACGCGCTGGGCCGCGCCCTGTCGGAGAACGGGGAGCACGCCGCCGCCATCCAGCACCTGTCCACCGCGCTCGGCGGTTTCACCTCCCACCGGCAGCGGCTGTGGGAGGGGATGACCCTGTTCCGCATGGCCGGTGCCCGCCTGTCCATGGCCGAGCCGGCCGAGGCCGCGAGCCTGGCCGAGCAGGCCCTGGCCCGGCTGCGGGACATCGGCGGGCCGTGGCGGCGGGCCAACGTGCTCACCGCGCTCGGTCGCGCCCTGGACAGCACCGGGCAGAACGGCCGCGCCCGGGCCTGCTGGCAGGAGGCGCTGCGCGCCTACGAGGAGCAGGGCAGCCCGGAAGCCGCCGAGGTTCGCAACCTTTTGGGCTCTTCTACCGTCTGAGTCCCCGAAACCACCAACAACGGGGCATTCATCGAACGTTTATCCCGGCGTGCCACGCTCGTCCGCACCAACCGCCTCACGGGGGGACGGTTGGCCGGCAGGCGCCGTCCGTGGGCCACGGGGGAGTGACCGGGCAGCGCGCCGGCATGGACACACGACAAGGAGCTGATCTTGAGCGAGACCAGGTCGCAGGAAGAGCGCAACGCCGGCCGGCCGACTACGGGGGATGGCAAGCTCACGACGAAGGCCACTTCTTCGCCCACCGTCAAACCGCTCGGCGACGACTGGGGCACCAGCGAGCCCGCCGACGCCGACAAGCCCATATCCAAGCCGCAGGGCGACGGCCGGGGCCCCGGCGAGCCGGCGGTGAAGCCGCTCGGCGACATGTGGGGCACCAGCGAGCCCGCCGACGGCGGCAAGTAGCAACACCTCAGCACCGCACGAGACACCGGCCGCAGCGGTCAGCACGCCGCTGCGGCCGGTTTTCCCTGCCCCGCGCGGGCAGCTCAGAAGCGGCACGGGCGGGCGGCACTCCGTCGGCCGTCCGTGGCGGCACCACCCAGGTAAGGCAACATCAGATCAACAGAGTTCGGGCAACATCATCTGGAACCTGATCGTTCCCGGGCGGGCAAAACGTTCATGCGGCGCCCGGCCGATCGCTACGACCAAGGAGAAAACGCATGTCTGTGGTCCGTAAGCTCGCCCTCGCCGGTGCCCTCGCGTTCGGCGCCGCCGCGCTCGTCGTGGCGCCCCTCGGGGACACGTGGGGCACCAGCGCCCCGACCGGCGCCGCCTCCGCGCAGGCTGCGGCGCGCTGACCCGCGTACCGGCCGTCGCCAGCGTTTATTCCTCGTTTATTGCCCTCTGTCATGCTCATCAGTAACCGACCGCACAGGGGTGCGCGGTTGGCCTCCCTCGGGCCTGTTCGGCGGTAACGGGGGAGCCGCCGAACAGACCCGGTGCCGGTGAGAAGGCCGGGCGGCGTGGAGGGGGCGCCGTCCGGCCGGTACCGGTCCCGGCCCGGTCGGTCAGGCAGCTGGTGGGGGCCGGCGGCGTGACCGTCCGGGCCGCCCGTTCCGTGCGCGGAGTCCGCGCACGGGGCGGGCAGGGTCCGTTCCCGAGGACGGACGGCCCCGGCCGCACGCGCGCCGCGCCGCACGGCAGCGCGTACCTTCCCTGTCATGGCCAGCCGTTGCCGCATCGGTCGCGGTACCACGACGTCCGCGCGGGTGCGGGCCGGGATCACCGCGCACGCCGCCCAGCTCGCGGAGACGTGCGCACGACGGCCGCCACGGTTCTGACCGCCGGTCAGTCCAGGTAGACGGTGACGGCCAGCGGCAGGTGGTCGGAGGCGTCGGAGTCGATGAGCCGGAAGTCGCCGAAGCCGATGTCCTGGCCGCCCAGGATCCAGTCCACGCGGCGCGGCGGCGACGTGGCCGTGTCCCGTTCCGGGTCGCCCACCTCGTCCTGCGCGCTGCGCAGTCCCGCGTCCGTCACGACCGCCATCTCGGGCGAGCCGGGCCGGGCGTTGAGATCACCCGCGAGAACGGCGTCCGGGTCGTCGCGCACGCCCGCGAGCAGCGGCCCGAGCTGCGCGAGCCGCGGCCCGGGCGCCGTGCCGCCGTCCAAGTGCGTGCTCACGATCCTGGCCTCCTCGCCGTCCGTCAGCCGCACGGTGACATCGGCCGACGAACGGTCCATGTCCCCGCCCGCGCGCGGGAGTTCCGCGGTCTCCGAGCGGGTGACGGGCAACGAGGTCAGCACGAGGTTGCCGAAGTGGCGGTCGGCGCCCGGCACCCACAGGGCCGTCGCGTCGAACCGCCGTTCCAGATACGTCACCAGGTCGAGCCCGCCCGAGCCCGGCCGGCCGCGCGGCACCTCCTGGAGGACCGCGACGTGCGCGCCCGAGTCCGCGATGACCTCCGCGACTGCGTCGGGCACGAGTTCCCCGCTCCCGTCGACGGCGGCGTGCACGTTCCACGTCAGCAGCCGGTAACTGCCGCCCGCAGTGTCCGTCGGCAGCGGCTGCGGGCCCGCCCGCAGCGCGGTCAGCAGCGGCGCCGCCGCGAGCAGCAGCGCGGCGGCGAGCGCCGGCGCGAACGCGTGGCCCAGGGGGCGCGTCGCGCCGGCCGCCCGGCCGGCCCGGTGGGCCGCGAGGCCGAGGCCGCACGCGGCAGCCACGGTCAGGACGCCGGGCAGGACGCCGAACTGCCAGGCCGGCACGAACAGCGCGTAGCCGACCGCCGCGCCCGCCCCCGCGAGCGCGAGGTCCACCAGCGCGCCCCACCCGGTGACCACGCGCGGCAGGGCGAGCAGCCTGCGGAGCACGAGGGGCAGCGCGGCGACCGAGGCGAACGCGGCGGGCACGGCCAGCGGAGGCAGCAGCACGAACACCAGGGCCGCGCAGGCCAGGACGAGCGGCCCCGCGAACGCGGGCAGGCGGCGCTCGCGCAGCGGGCCGTGCGGCGCGGACAGCGCGAGGACGCCGAGCACCGAGCCTGCGGCGACGGCCCACCCCGCCCCCGGCACCGAGGCCCCGCCCCTGGCCGCGACGAACGCGGGCGCGGCCAGCGGGACGGCGTAGAGCGCGAGCGCGGGGCCGAGCAGGGCGAGTTCCATGCCGCCGCCAGGACCGGTCCCCGCGGCCCCGGCGCGCAGCAGCCGGCGGGCCGCTTCGCCGAGCAGCCCGGCCAGCAGCAGGGCCCAGGCCCAGCCCGCCGCGCCGCCGCGCCACACCGGGTCGAGAAGGTCGAGCGGCAGCCGCACGGCCACGTCGGCGGCGACCGCGAGCGCCACGGCCCGGGCGGCGCGCCCTGGCCCGTTGGCCGAGCCGGCGGCGAGCCGGCGCACGGCGAGCAGCAGCGCGGCGAGCGCGAGCCCGGCGGCGAACGCCGTCAGGGGCGCGACGCGCGCCCCCGGGAACTGCACGAGCAGGCGGGCGGCGGCGAGCGCGCCGAGCGCCGCGGGCAGGGCGCCGCGAGGTCCGAGCCACCACACGAGCGGCCCGGCGCACGCGGCCGCGGCGAGCAGGGGCAGCGCCGACCAGGCGGATTCCACGGTGCCCGCGACACGCAGGAGTTCGAGGGCGGCCACGGTGAGCACGACGGTGAGCAGGGGCAGCGTGCGCGCGGCGGGGGTCATGGGCGGAGAGTAGTGCCCGCAACCGGGCCGCCGCCGTTCGGGGTGCGGGGCGGGCCGGGGGCACGTAGCGTCGGAAGACGAGCCGGAATATCACAGCCACACCGAGGGAGGCTCGAAATGTGGCGTAACACACTTGGGTCCGTGCTCGCCGCCATCGCCGCCGCCGCGGCCATCATCAGCGTGTTCTTCAACTGGTACGGCGGTCGCGAGGGGCAGCACATCAAGTGGACATCACTGTCCACGGGCGACGGCGTCACCGCGAGTGAGGCCGGACTGTTCAACGGCATGTTCCTGCCGATGCTGGTCGCCGCCGCGCTCACGGCGGCGGGCATCCTGCTGCGTTCGCGGCTGCTGATGATGCTGGCGGGCATCTGCGCGCTGGGCTTCACGGCCCTCTGGCTGATCCGCCAGTACCAGGTGAACGACAGCCTGACCGTCGGCGTCGGCGGCATCAGCTGGGCCGTCGCCCTGCCGCTCGCCGCGGGCCTGACCCTGCTCGCGGTGTCCGGCGTGATGGCGGGACGGCACCTGCGCGAACGCGGTCTCGCGCCGGCCGAGGGCCGGCGGGCGCACCGCCGTCACGACGCGGCCGACGCGCACCGGGGCGGCGAGGTGCACCAGGGCCCGTGGCCGCGCGACCGGGAGCAGCCAGTCGAGGGCGAGGCAGACCCGCGCCGGCACCGGCGCGACGCGGCCTGACGCCCGTCAACCACCGCCCGGCCTGGCGCGCGCAGCGTGGCGCGCGACATGCCGGCCGCGGGGGCGGCGGCCGTTCGGGGGCAGCCGCCACCCCGGCGCGCGGTCGCGCGCGACCGGGGCCTGGGCGTCTCGCAACGCCGGCTTCTCCGTGATCCGGCGCGCGGCCGGGGCCTGGGCGCCGGCCACACACTCGCGAACATATGAACGAAGCACGGACGCGCGGGGGACGCGGGCCGCCGGCGGGGCGCCGGGCCGCCGACGGGCGCCGGGCCGCCGACGGGCGCCGGGCTCTGGTTGGGCGGAACGGCCGGGTTCAGGCCGCCTGGCGGGTGCCGCGGGCGGCGTCGAGCGCGTACACGCAGTGGTCCTTGCTGCACGCGAAGACCATGCCGTTGTCCGCCGCCGGGGTCCCGGTGATGGCGCCCCCGGTCTCCAGTTTCCAGCTGAGCCGCCCGCTCACGGCGTCGAGCGTGTAGAGGCAGTGGTCCTCGGAGCCGAAGTGCAGCCGCCCCCGCGTGACCACGGGCGAGCCCACGATCGTGTCACCGGCGGCGAAGCGCCAGCGCGGCGTGCCGCTGACCGCGTCGAGGGTGTACATGGCGCTGCCGCTGCCCAGGTGCACCAGCCCGTCGGCCACCACCACGGGCTCGACCGACTGCCTGCCCTCGGTCGCGATCTGCCACCGGTCGTCGCCCGTGGCCACGTCGAGCGCGTACACCGTGCCCAGGTAGTCGGTGAAGTAGACGCCGGCGGCGCGACCGCTCGGCGACTGGTAGGTGGCCGGGCACAGGATGGCCGCGGGCGCGTCGAAGCGCCAGCGCTCCGCGCCGCTCGCCGCGTCGAGGGCGAGCACGCGCGACCCCGCGCACACTACGACGAGCCCGTCGCCCGTGGGCGTGACCCGCACCGGAACGCCGCCGGTCGCGGCGGTGTCGCCCACGGGGTGGCGCCACAGCTCGGCGCCGGTCCTGGCGTCGAGCGCGTACAGCAGGCCCTCGACCCACGCGTGGACGACACCGCCGTGCACGACGGGCGCCGCGTCCCGCGTCTCGAAGGCGGTCTGGGCACCGGACAGCTCCCAGAGCCGCTCGCCCGTGCCCGACTCCCACGCCTGCACGCCGCCGCCCCGGGTGGCGGTGACGACGGTGCCGCGTTCGGCGCGCAGGGCGTAGATCCACGTGTCGGTGGGAACGCGCCAGCGGTCCGAGCCGTCCGTCGCGTCGAGCGCGTACAGGCTCGGGCCGTCGGAGGCCAGCACCCGGCCCCCGGTGACGGCCATCGACCAGGCGACGTCGCGGGTCTTGAACTGGCGCCGCCCGCTGGCCACATCGAGGGCGTGCACCTCGTGCGACGTGACGTAGAGCAGCCCGTCGCGGACGACGGGCGAGCCCCACAGGTCGTTGTTCATCCGGAAGCGCCAGGGCCGCCACCTGACCGGCCCGGCCGCCGGGGGCCGCATGCCGGGGTGCGCGGTGGAGGGGCTGGCGAGGGGTGCCGCGGTGGCGGCGGTGGGCGGGCGGGCCCAGTCGGGCGAGTACGGCGCGAGGTGGTCGCCGGGCGCGGCCGGCTCGCCGCGCTGCGGGCCCGGGCCGACGGGTGTGCCCGAGCCCGGCAGCCGCACCGGGTCGTCGGCCGCCGGGGGCGCCGGGTGGCGCGGCGGCGGGGAGGGCGGCGCCGCCGGCATCGGGGGCGGCGCCTGGGAGGCGGCGGGCGCGGCCGGACCGGGCCGCGGGGTCCTGGCCGACTGGGCGTCCGGCGGTGGGACGGGGGTGTGCGCGCCACGGCCGCGCCGGGACTCGATGAGGGCCACGGCGCCGGGCGGCAGCCAGGCCGAGGCGCTGCCGCTGTCGTCGCTCGGCGCGAACAGGTGCGGGGCCAGCTGCTCCTGGAGGTCCGCCGGGCTCGGCCGGTCCTCCGGCTTGTGGACCATGAGGGACTCGATCAGCGGCCGCAGCTCGTCGGGCAGCCCGCTGAGGTCGGGCCGCTCGCGCAGCAGCATGAAGACGGTCTCGACCGGGTTGGCGCCGCGGTAGGGCGGGTGGCCGGTGGCGGCGAAGACGAGCGTGGAGGCGAGGGAGAACACGTCGGACGCCCCGTTGACGCTGCGCGAGTCCCTGGCCTGCTCGGGCGACATGTACGCGGGCGTGCCCACGGCCACGTTGGTCATCGTCAGGCGGGTGTTGGAGACGCCGGACGCGATGCCGAAGTCGATGACGCGCGGCCCGTCCTCGACCACGAGCACGTTCGACGGCTTGAGGTCGCGGTGGACCAGTCCGGCGCCGTGGATGGACTGGAGCGCCTCGGCGATGCCGGCCGCGAGCCAGCGCACGGCCTGCGGCGGCAGCGGGCCGCTCTCGGTGACGATCTCCTCAAGTGAGGGAGCGGGCACGTAGGCGGTGGCGAGCCAGGGGACGGCGGCCCTCGGGTCGGCCTCCACGACGGCCGCGGTGTAGAAGCCGCTGACGGCGCGGGCGGCCTCGACCTCCCGTGTGAAGCGGACCCGGAACAGCTGGTCCTCGGCGAGCTCGGTACGCACCGTTTTGATCGCGACCCTGCGGCCGGACGCCGAACGAGCCAGGTAGACAAGGCCCATGCCCCCGGCGCCGAGCCGGCCGAGCACCTCGAACGGCCCGATCCGGCGCGGATCGTGCTGCGTCAGCTGCTCCACCATGTGCTGGACACCTCCCCGTACGGGCGCTCACCGACCGCCCCCGTGCAGCATCTCATTGCCCCTGCGGAACGCGGACCCACGAGTCGATTCTTCCCCCCGGTACCGACAGTGGCGAACCCGGGGCCGGTATGAGGAGAAAAGTCCGGACCGGTCCGCGCCCGCGATATCGGCGCCCCTCGTTCGGCTGCGATCAAATCGCGCCTAGATCACGCGTCGATAAGCTGACTGGCATGACAGGACAGGTGACGACCGTTGACGGCCGGGTAGCCGGCCGACGCGGACAGGCGACGCGGCAGAAACTCCTCGACTGCCTCGGCAAAATGCTGGGGACCTCTCCCTACCGGGACGTCAGGGTCATCGACGTGGCCCGTAAAGCAGGCACTTCACCTGCGACTTTCTATCAGTACTTCCCCGATGTGGAAGCCGCGGTACTCGAACTCGCCGAGGGCGCGGTACGGGACAGCGCCGCTCTCACCGAACTCGTCGCGGGGCGTTCCTGGGCCGGTAAGGCGGGTCGGCAGACCGCGGAAGACCTGGTGGAGGGCTTCCTCACCTTCTGGCGCAAACACGACGCCATTCTCCGCGTCATCGATCTCGGCGCAGCCGAGGGCGACCGCAGGTTCGTCCGCATCAGAACCCGCGTGCAGGGGGCCGTGGTCAAACCCCTGGCCGAATCCATCGAGGGTGTGCGCGCCAGGGGGCGCGGCGCCGAGCAGGGGCCTTCGGCGGCGGCGCTCGCCGGTTCGCTGGTCACCATGATGGCCGCGGTCTCCTCGCAGCCCAAGAGCCTCCAGGCGCTGGGCGCCAAGCAGGCCGAACTGAAGCCGTCCCTGGCCCTCCTGGTGCATCTCGGCGTCACGGGGCGCAAGCCCGCCAAGTGACCGGGCGGGCGCCGCCGCCCGGTCCCTGTCCCGGGACGGCGCCGCCCAGGAGCACACGGCCCGCCACCCCTGCCGGGGCGGCGGGCCGTCTGCGTATGCTCATGAACATGCCGTCGCCGCCTGTGCACATCATCGGAGCCGGACCCGGCGGACTCGCCGTCGCCGCCGCCCTCGCCGACCGCGGCGTGCGGACCGTGGTGCTCGACAAGGCCGGTGACGTCGGCGCCTCGTGGCGCGGGCACTACGACCGCCTCAGGCTGCACACGACGCGGCGCTGGTCCTCGCTGCCCGGCCTGCCGATCCCGAGGTCCGCGGGCCGCTGGGTGCGGCGCGACGACTTCGTGCGCTACCTGGAGGCGTACGCCAGGTACCACCGGGTGGACTTCGCGCCTGGCGTCGAGGTCTCCCGCGTCGAACGGCAGGGGCCGGACGGCCCGTGGCTGCTGCGCGCCAACGGCGGTCGCCGCATGCCCGCGTCGGCGGTCGTCGTGGCGACGGGGTTCAACCACACGCCGCGCCTGCCGGACTGGCCGGGCCGCGACACGTTCACCGGGGAACTGCTGCACGCGAACTCCTACCGCTCCCCCGCCCCCTACGCCGGGCTCGACGTGCTGGTGGTCGGGGTCGGCAACACCGGCGCCGAGATAGCCACCGACCTCGCGCGCGGCGGCGCGGGCCGGGTGCGGCTCGCGGTGCGCACCCCGCCGCACATCCTGCGCCGCGCCACCCTCGGCCTGCCGTCGCAGGCGGGCGCGATCCTGTGCCGCAGGCTTCCGGTGCGCCTGGTGGACCAGCTGGCCAGGCCGCTGTCGCGCGGGCTGCCGGGACCGGGCGGGCGCGCCCTGCCGCGCCCGCCGGCCGGCCTGTACTCGCGGGTGCGCCAGGGCGCCATCCCCGTGCTCGATCCGGGTCTCGTGCGCGCGGTGCGGCGCCGCAGGATAGAGCCGGTGGCCGCGGTGGCCTCGTTCGACGGCGGGCGGGTCGTGCTGGCCGACGGCGAGGCACTCGCCCCCGATGTCGTCATCGCCGCGACCGGCTACCGGCGCGGGCTCGAACCCCTCGTCGGCCACCTCGGCGTGCTCGACGGCCGCGGCCGGCCGCTCGTCCACGGCCGCGACACCCACCCGGCCGCGCCCGGGCTCTACTTCACCGGCTACACCAATCCGATCAGCGGGATGCTGCGCGAGATCGCGCGGGACGCCCCCCGCATCGCGGGCGCCATCGCGCGCGACGCCTGACCGCGCGCCGGCGCCGGGCGGGGAGCGGGAGTGTGCCCCTCCCCCTGCGGGGAGGGGCGGGCGGCCCGCATTCGCCGAGCCGGTGCCTCGGCGTCCCCTCGCAACGCGCCGCCCCGGTCCGCGCTGCCCGGCCTCCAACGGGCCGCGCGACCCTCTTCCCCAGGGTGATCAGGGGGACACGCGCCGTCAATACCCGGCCGGCACCTGCACTCCGGCCTCCGAGCGCTGCCCCGGGGCGGGCGGCCCCGAGGGCGCGCAGTCCAGTTCGCACCACACCCGCTTGCCCCGCCCCTCGACCTGCCACCCCCAGCGGTCGGCCAGGACATCGACCAGTTCGAGCCCGCGCCCGCCGGTGTCCTCGCCCTCGGCCCGCCTCGGCCGCGGCGCGCTGCTGCTGTCGTCCACCACTTCGAGCCGCACCGGAACGTTCCTCCCCGGCCGCCGGCCGCAGGCGCTGAGCCGGAGCACGGCGGGTCTGCCCGTGTGCACGACGGCGTTCGTCACCAGCTCGGAGACCAGCAGGACCAGGATGTCCCGCTGGCTTTCGTCGGGGCAGGCGGGCGCGGCCCGCCCCCGCTCCAGCTGCGCCCTGACCCAGCGGCGGGCCCGGCCCACCTCCGTGGGCTCGGGGGCGACCTCCAACTGCTTCTCCAGCTCCTGCACCGTTCACACCATCCGAACCGGGCGAACAAATCCCCTCACACCGAGGCACAACCCCGGCTGCTCCCAGCATGATTGACGGGCGAGTCGGACAACAAGTGCTTCAGGAATATTCCGGCGCAAAGGAGTAAGCATTCTGCAAACTGTACGACCGTGGCAGGCGCGGCTCGAACACCGTGCAAAAACGTCTTGACCTGCCGTTAGGCAGTCAGCGGGGCACCGGCGCCGCTGGTCGCGGCCTCAAGATCGGCGTAGCAGTCGAAAAGACGGCGCACGCCGAGCGCGGCGAGCACGCGGTTGACGTGCGAGCCGTCCGCCGCGCCGTGTGCCGGAAGAATGAGGCGCAACTCACCGGCGCACGAGCGCATGAGGCGGCGCGCGGCCACCATGACGCCCACGCCGCTCGAATCGCAGAACAACACGTCGGACAGGTCGAGCACGACCTGCCTGCGCCCGTCGGCCACCGCGTCGTGCACGTGGTGGCGCACGGCCGGGGAGGACGCGATGTCCAGTTCGCCGACGACGCGCAGCACGGTCCACCCACCGTGCTGCTCCGCCCGCACCTTCACCGTCACGCTCCCGCGGCCCCTTCCTGTGCTCTCGCCTCTGCTCCGCCGCTCCTCGGGCCGCTCCCGCCGCCGCGTCCACCGCGGCGGCCGGGGCCCGTTCCGTTCGGGGTCCCTACCCTTGCGGCCTGCCCAGTTTCCCGGCGCTCACTCGCGCACGCCGTCCCCGGGCGCCGATTCGTGCGCGGGGGCGCGCGCGAACAGCACCGCACACTACATTTGACGTACGCGCGGGGCCGAAGGTTGCCGCATGGTGGGACGCGGCGAGAGCCGGGGTAGCGGGAGGGCGACGGGGAGTGCACCGGGGGGAAGGGAGGCCGGATGGCGCACGAGACGCCACCCCACTGGGACCGGAGCATGCGGCGGCGGCTGCGTGAGGGCGAGGCCGCCGCGCTCGCCGAGCTGTACGACCGCTTCGCGCCGCTCGCCTACCAGACGGCGCAGCGCGTGCTCGACGACGAGGCCGCCACCGGCGAGGTGACCCGTGAGGTCTTCGCCCTGATCTGGGAGTCGCCCCGCGACTTCGACCCGGACCGGGGCCCGATGCGCTCATGGATCGCCCAGGCCGCGCACCGGCTGGCCGTCGAACGGCTGCGCGGCGGGCCCGGGGCGGACGGCGCGAGCCCCGCGGAGCAGGACCGGCTGATCCGGGCGGTGTCCACGGCGGCCCGCGCCGACTACATCGCGACCGCGATGCCCGCGCCGCTGCGCGAGGCGCTCGAACTGACCTGGTCGCAGCGCCAGAACTACCGCGAGATGGCGCGGCGCCTCGGCATCACCGAGGCCGAGGCCCGCCGCCGGCTTCGCCTCGGCCTGCAACTGCTCTCCTCCGCGGCCCGTTACTCGCCCGACGAGGCCGGACCGCGACGCCCGGGGCACCCCGGACAGGAGCACGCGTGAGCACTCCTCCGGAGCCGGAGCCGGGAGCGGGGCCGCGACCCGAGCCAGGACCCGGCGCACGACCGGAGCGGGAGAGGGAGGCCGGGCCGGCGGTGCCCGGGCCCCGCCCGTCCGCCGCGCGGGAAGCGGCGGGGAGCGAGCACCGCGAGGTCGTGGCGCTGCTCGGCGCGTGGGCGCTCGACGCCTGCGCGCCCGAGGAGACCGAACGCGTCGAGGCCCACCTCGGTGACTGCGGGCGGTGCGCCGAGGAGGCGCTCGGGCTGCGCGACGCCGCGACGCTGCTCGAACCGCGGCGCAGCCTCGACCTCGACCCCGGGCTGCGGCACGAGGTGCTCGACGCCTGCCTCGCCCGCCGCCCCGCGGCGCGGCCGGTGCCGTCGTGGGCGGCGCCGTTCGACGCGGAGGCCGCCCGGCTCGACGCGCTCCTGCACGACATGGCCGAGGAGGAGTGGCGCACGCCGGTGTCGCTGCACTGGTTCACCGGGGACCGCTGGGCCGATCGGCACACCACCGTGGCCGGCGTCGTCGCCGGGATGCTGGGCACGGACCGGGTGCTGGCCCGCGCCGTCGGGCTGGCCGGGCCGCGGGGCGCCGCGGGCCGGGAGTCGGCGGCGGGCCGGGAGTCGGCGGCGGGCGCGGAGGAGACGGTGGCCGGCGGCGCGGACGGGCGGTGCCCCGCGTGGCTGCCGTGGCGCGAGCAGACCAGGGCCCTGGTGCGGACCGCGGCCGACCTCGGCGGCAGGACGGGGGAACGGACCCTGCCGCGCGCCGTGCTCGGCGACCCCGGCCGCTTCCCCGGGGACGGGCCGCGCGTGGCCCTCTCCGACGCCTACCTCGACCGCGCGTTCGCGTGCTGGGTGCACGCCTGCGACATCGCCGACGCGGTGGAGTACCCGTACGAGCCGCCGCACGGCCCGCACCTGCGGCTGCTCGTGGACCTCCAGGCGCGCCGCCTGCCCGGCAGCATCGCGGGGCGGCGCAGGGCGGGCCTCGCCGTCTCGCCGCCCCGCCTGATGGCGGCGGGCTCACCCGGCCGCACGCTGCACCTGGAGGTGGAGGGCGCGGGCGGCGGCCACTGGTACATCCCGCTGGACTCGCCCGTGGCCGGGGTGTCGCGGCGGCAGGCGAGGGAGGCGGTCGCGCGTGTGGCGCTCGACGACGTGGTGTTCTGCCGGCTCGCGGCCGGGCGGATCACGCCGGAGGAGGCGGCCTCGGGCGTGGAGGGCGATCCCGCGGTGATCGAGGACCTGCTCCTGGCCGCGGCGGCCCTGTCCCGCCCCTGACCCCGGCGCCCCGGCCCGCGCGGGGGAACGCGCGGGCCGGGCGAACGGCGGGCCGGGTGACGCGCGGGCCCGCCCCGCCGCCCGCGGTCAGCCGAAGACGACCGTGCGGCTGCCGTTGAGCAGGACCCGGCGTTCGCTGTGCCACTTCACCGCGCGGGCCAGGGCCTGGCACTCGACGTCGCGGCCGACCGCGACCAGCTGCTTCGGGGTCACGTCGTGCCCGACCCGCTCCACCTCCTGCTCGATGATCGGCCCCTCGTCCAGTTCGGCCGTCACGTAGTGCGCGGTCGCGCCGATCAGCTTCACGCCCCGGGCGTGCGCCTGGTGGTAGGGGCGGGCGCCCTTGAAGCTGGGGAGGAAGGAGTGGTGGATGTTGATGATGCGTCCGGGCAGCCGCTTGCACAGGTCGTCCGAGATCACCTGCATGTAGCGGGCGAGCACGACCAGTTCCACGTCCTCGTCCTCCACGATGCGCAGCAGCCGGGCCTCGGCCTCCGCCTTCGTGTCCTGGGTCACCGGGATGTGGTGGAACGGAATGCCGTAGGAGCCGGCCAGCTCGGCGAAGTCGGTGTGGTTGGACACCACGGCCGCGACCTCGACCGGCAGCGCGCCGATGCGCGCGCGGAACAGCAGGTCGTTGAGGCAGTGCCCGAACTTGCTGACCATCAGCAGCACGCGCATCTTCTCGTCGGCCGGGTGCAGCTGCCAGTCCATGCGGAAGGTGTCGCCCACGGCCGCGAAGCTGGCGCGCAGCTTCTCGCAGGTCACGGGCCCCTCGGCCGAGAAGTGCACGCGCATGAAGAACAGGCCGGTGTCCCGGTCACCGAACTGCTGGCTGTCCTCGATGTTGCAACCGGTCATGAACAGGTAACTCGACACGGCGTGCACGATGCCCGGCCGGTCGGGGCAGGACAGGGTGAGCACGAACTGGCGAGCGGGCTCGGCGGGCCGCTCTGACTGGTCGGTCGTCATGCTGCCCAAGCGTGGCACACGCGTGTCAGACGGTGCGCATCGCGGCGGCCAGATCGTCCAGCGTGCGCGGGGGCGCGTCCGGGTCGTCGCCGTCGTTGACCGCGAGCCGCGTGTGCGCCTCGCGCGCCGCGCGCACGGCCTCGGGCCAGCCGTGGTGCTGGAGGTAGTCCGTGACCGGGGCGTCGGCGCCGACCTGGTGCATGATCCGCAGCACGCGCAGCACCGCGACGTCCACGAGCGCCGCCTCCTGGCTGTCGCGGAACACCGTGCCGACGTACTTCTCCGCCGACCAGTTGTCCAGCCAGGTGTCCTCGACCAGCCGGTACACCGCGTCCGTCACGTCGCCGTAGCCCGGCAGTCCCGGCACCCAGCAGTTCTGGTGGAAGGCGGGGTCGGAGAGCATGTGGAGCGCGGAGCGCACGTGGGCGCGCCAGCGCCACCACGGCATGTCGTTGAGCGGCATGCCTGCCATGGTGGAGGAACGGCGTGCGTGTCGGGAAGTCCTTTCCGTGCCCGGAGTGCTCACAGTTGTGCCGCCGCTCGCTCGGGCAGGCCGTGTTCCCTGGCCAGCGGGTTCCACAGGGCCGCGGCCCGTTCCTTCGCCGTGGTGGCCCGGCCGCTGGCCGCGTCCCCCTCCGAGGCGCGGTCGGTGTGCCGCGCCTGCCCGCCCTGGCAGACCTGCGGGTCGCTGCCGGCCTGGTCGGCCCACGCCGCGTAGTGCTCGTCGGCCTCGGCCGAGGCGTGCCACGCCTCGGTGAGCGACTGCGCGAGCGCGTCGCCCTCGGGCAGGCGGTCGAGCGAGAGCGCGTCGAGGCGGGTCACGAGCCCGTTGCGCTGCTCGGCCGCGGCGCGCAGGTCCTCCGCGGCGCGCCCCAGGTCCTGGCAGGCCCGGATGTTGGTGACGGACGCGATGACGGCGTCGCGGCTGTCGTTGCTGTCGGCGAGCAGCGCGGACAGCGCCTCGGCCTGCTGGGCCGCGGCGTCCGCCGTCTCCTCCTGCCCTGTGTCCTCCCCGTCGCCGCCCGCGGCGGCCTCTCCTTCCGCGCCGCCCTCCGCCGTGCCCGGCTCCTCCTCGGGGCCGCCCGCGGCCTCGGGTTCCGCGGTGTCGGTCTCGGAGCTGTCCGAGCCGCCGTCGCCGCCGCTGAGCGCCGCGCCCGCGATCAGCCCGACGACGGCGCAGCCGACGACGACGGCCGCGGCCACCAGGACGGGGGAACGGCGCCGCGGCGCGCCGGCCGACGGACCGCCGCCGCCGGGGCCGCGCGGCGGGGGCGGCTCCTCGGTGACGGCCGCGGACCTGAAGAGGCTGTCGAAGCCGCCCTCCCGGGCGGGCGGCCTGGCCTGCGGCGGGTCGAAGCCGTGGCCCGGGCCGTGCGGCGGCGGGCCGCCGTGGCCGGCCGGGCCCGCGGGCCCGCGGCGGCCGTGCGGCGGCGGCGCGGCGGGGCCGCGATAGGCGCGCAGCCGCGTCGTGGACTCGGGGTCGCCGTGCGCGGGCACGGGCGGGATGAGCTGCGTGGCGCCCTCGGAACCGGCCGCGGGCACCGGCGGCAGGAACTGCGTGGCGTCCTGCGCACCCGCCGCGGGCGGAACGCCCCGCCCCGGGCCCTCGCCACCGGCCCCCGGCACGGACCCGAACACCTGCGTCGCCCTGTCACCCCCACCCTCAGCCGGCACCGGCGGCAAGAACTGCGTCGCGTCCTGCGCACCCGCCGCGGACGGAACGCCCCGCCCCGGGCCCTCGCCACCGGCCCCCGGCACGGACCCGAACACCTGCGTCGCCCTGTCACCCCCACCCTCAGCCGGCACCGGCGGCAAGAACTGCGTCGCGTCCTGCGCACCCGCCGCGGACGGGCCGGCCGGCCCGCCCGGCACCCGCCGGATGCGGGTCGTCGTCTCGACGGGCCGTATCCGGTGGGTGGCGTCACCGCCGCCGGGCGGGGTCTGCGCGCCGCCGGGCGGCGCGGGCGGCCTGGGGGGCGTGGGCGTCCGCGGCAGCGCGGGCGCGCCGGCCCGCGGTCCCGCCCCGGGCGGGAACGGCGGCGGCGCGCCCTGGGGCGCGCCGGGCGCACTGGGAGTACCGGGCGCGCCGCCGGGCGCCGGGGCGGCGTGCCGGCCGTGCGGCGGCCCGGGGGGCGCCGGCGGTCCTGACGGATCGGGGGCTCCTGCGGCGTCGGGGCCCCACGGCTGGCCCCAGGGCCGGCCGGGCGACGGCGCGGACACGGTCGCGTCCTGCGGCCGGCCCTGCTGCCACGTGCCGTCGCCGCCCGGCGGCAGTACGACGCCTTCGCGGGGCTCGTTGTCCCCTCCGTTGTGGCTGGTCACGCGGGCTCCTCGTCGCTCAACGCAGTTCGCCGGGCCACGCTACCGGCCCCCAAGGAGAGTCGCCGCGTCACCTCCCGGCGTCAAGTCCGGCAGGTCAGCGGGGACTCACTCAGGACGCGGCCGGCGGAGCGCGGTGAACTCGCGCACCGCCGCCTCGTTGCGGTGCGGTTCGAGCCGCGCGGTGAACTCCGCCAGGTAGTCCGCGCCGCGCCCCGAGCGCAGCCCGTCGACCAGCGTGCCCGCCTCGGTCGCGGTATGGCAGGCCTGCGCCAGCTCGCCGTCCTGCAACTGCCCCGTGGCCAGCACGAGCAGCCCTATCGCACGGCGCCTCGCCCTGCTCTCCGGGTGCCCCGCGAGCGCTTCCGCCGCGCGTTTCTGCGCCTCCCTGCCCTGCCCGAGGTCGCGGTGGCAGTGGGCGAGTTCGTCGGCGAGGTAGGCGGCGTCGAAGTGGGCGATCCACGCCGGCTCCTCGTCGGTGCCGCCGGCGCGGTCGAGCGCCGCCGTGGCGTCGGACGCGGCCCGCAGGCAGGCGGAACGGTCGCCGAGCTGCGCGTGCCCGCGGGCCTCCGCGGCGAGGAACAGCGCCTCCGCGCGCGGCGTCACCCGCCCCCTGGTCCCCTCCTGTGCCGCCCGCGCGAGCTGGATGACCTCGCGCGGGTTGCCGAGCGCCGCCGCGAGATGGCTCATTCCCGCCGCGAGGACGTAGCCGCCGAAGCCCCGGTCCCCGGCGGCCTGGGCCAGCCGCAGGGCCTGGATGTAGTAGCGCTGCGCCAGCCCGGGCAGGCCGGTGTCCACCGCCATGTAGCCGGCGAGTTCGGTCAGCCGGGCGGCGGCGGCGAACAGCTCCCTGCCGACCGCCTCGCCGTAGGAACCGCCGAGCAGTCCCGCCACCACGCTGTTGAGGTAGTGGACGACGACGGGCCGCACGTGCCCCGCGCCCCACCGCCGGTCGAGGTCCACGAGCGCGGCCGTGGTGGCGACCACGGCCGCCACGTCGGAGCCGCCGACGCGCGGTCCCGAGGTGCGGGCGACCTCGGTGTCGGCCGGGGTGATCAGCCAGTCCCGGCTCGGCTCGACGAGCGCGGCGGGGGCCACGTGCGAGCCGCCGGACGCGTAGGCGCTCGGCCCCTCGCCGTTCTCGCGCCTGGTCACGTCCGAGTGCCACAGCTCGGCGGCCTGCTCGACGCTCTCGGCGAGCCCGGCCGCGAAGTGGAGGCCGACGGACGAGGTCAGCTGGCGGGCGCTGCCCATGCCGATCTCGTCCACGGTGACCGGGCGGCCCAGCTTGCGGCCGAGTGCCTCGGCGACGACGTCCGGCGCCCGGCCGCGCGGCTGCTGGCCCCGGATCCACCGGGCGACGGAGGTCTTGTCGTAGCGGAAGTCGAGCCCGCGCTCGGCTGCGCACATGTTGACGCGGCGTGCCAGCCCGGCGTTGGAGCAGGCCGCCTCCCTGATGAGGGAGAGCAGTCGCTCGTTGGGCTGGCGGGCGATCAGTGGTCTGGCAGTCATCAGCGGCTCCCTTGCTGTGGGCCCCTGGGCGATCTCGCGCTGATCACTGCCCTGCCGCTGCCCGGTCCATCCCGTATGCCCCCATGGATGCACCGATGCGCCCCGCGTGCGGGCGGGCCCGGCGAGACCCGGCCGGGCGCGGCCGTAACCCGTATGGAGTAGCCGAGTTGTCCCCGGCGTGGAAGACATCAGCGCACGCACCGGGGCGACCGCGGCCCCGCACGAGGTCAGGCAATTCGCGGAAAACCCGCTCGAACAGGCACTTCGGTACGTCACGGAACGGCACTGGGACGTGCTGCCCGGCGCATGGATCGAGTCCGATTCGGGCGCGGCGCGCTGTTCGTGCGCCGATCCGGCCTGTGATGCGCCCGGCGCGCACCCCCTGCGCCGGGACTGGGCCGCCCAGGCGACCGGCAGCGCCGCGGAGGCCCGGCGGCTGTGGTCGCACCACCCCAGGGCCGGCATCCTGCTGCCGACCGGACGCACGTTCGACGTGCTGGACGTGTCGGAGGCCGCGGGCTGCCTCGCCCTGGCCCGGATGGAACGGATCGGCATCGCGCCGGGACCGGTGTCCGCGACACCGCTCGGGCGGATGCAGTTCTTCGTGCTGCCGGGCGGCGCGGCGAAGGCCCCGGGGGTGCTGCGCCGGTTCGGCTGGTCGCCCGCCGGGCTCGGCCTCGTGCCGCGCGGCGAGGGCGGCTGGGTGGTCGCGCCGCCGACGCGGATGGGCCACCGCGGCGCGGCCCAGTGGGCGCGCCGGCCGACCCCGCTGAACCGGTGGCTCCCCGACGCCGAGGAACTGCTCGCGCCCCTCGGGTACGCGTGCGGCCAGACGAGCCAGACGGCACAGGTGGCACAGACGAGCCGAACGGGTCTGGCGGCACCGGCGGGCCGGACGGCGCCGGCGGGTGTGGGCCGGCGGTGAGCGGGTCCTGCCGCGAGGCCCGCGGCGGCAGCACCGAGATGCACGCGAACCCCCCCGAACAGCCCCCTTAGGGTATGGGGCATGAAAGACCAACCTGAGCAGGACACGACAGCAGAAGCCGCCGTGGCGGAGGACACGGCCCGGGTCGCCGTTCGGGTACGGGGGTTGTGGAAGCGCTTCGGGGAGCAGGTCGCCGTGTCCGGCGTCGACCTCGACATCCCCGCGGGCCGTTTCATAGGTCTCGTCGGACCCAACGGCGCCGGGAAGACGACCACGTTGTCGATGATCACCGGGCTGCTGCGGCCCGACTCCGGCACCGTCGAGATCGCGGGCAAGGACGTGTGGCGCGACCCGGTGGCCGTCAAGGCCCGCATCGGGGTGCTGCCGGAGGGGCTGCGGCTGTTCGAACGGCTGTCGGGCCGGGAGCTGCTGACCTACCTCGGCCAGCTGCGCGGCCTGCCCGCCGACGAGGTCGACCGCCGCGCGAACCAGCTCCTCGACGTGCTCGACCTGTCCGGCGCGCAGCACAAGCTGGTGGTCGACTACTCGACGGGCATGCGGAAGAAGACCGGCCTCGCCGCGGCCCTGCTGCACAACCCGGAAGTCCTGTTCCTCGACGAGCCGTTCGAGGGCGTGGACCCCGTGTCGGCGCAGACCATCCGCGGCGTGCTTGAGCGGTACACGGCCTCGGGCGCCACGGTGGTGTTCTCCAGCCACGTGATGGAGCTGGTGGAGTCGCTGTGCGACTGGGTCGCGGTGATGGCCTCCGGGCGGGTCCGGGCGCACGGCCCGCTGGCGGAGGTGCGCGGGGACGCGGACTCGCTCCAGGACGCCTTCCTCGGCCTGGTGGGCGTGCGGGGCAACCCCGCGGGCAACCGCCTCGACTGGCTGGGCGGCGGCGCGTGAGCGGCGTCGCGGCACCCGAGGCCGACCGCTCCCCCGTCCTCGGCGGGCCCGCCGCGCCCGCGCCCGGCGAGGTTCCGCTCTCCGTCGTCACCGCGACGTTCGTGCGGCTGAAGCTGTCGCTGCTGCGCAACGGCGTGCGGCAGTCCAAGGGCCGCTCGGCCGCGTTCGTGGGGTCGATCGCGGTGGCCCTGCTGTTCGGCGCCCTCGGGCTGCTGACCATGGTCGCGCTGCGCGGGCACGAGGACGGGCCGGCCGCCGGCGTCGCGCTGGCCCTGACGATCGTGCTCGGCTGGGCGTTCCTGCCGCTGTTCATCGGCGGCGCCGACGAGACGCTCGACCCGTCCCGGCTGGTGATGCTGCCGCTGCGGCCCGGCCCGCTGCTCGTGGCGCAGGCGACCGCTGCCCTGGTCGGCACCGGGCCGCTGTTCACGCTGCTGCTGCTGACCGGGGCCGTGCTGCCGGGCGCGCACGGCGGCGCCGCCGCCGCGGTGGCCGTGGTCGCCGTGCCGCTGACGCTGGTGACCTGCACGACCCTCACGCGCACGCTCGCCACCGCCAACGCGGGCCTGCTGAGCAGCCGCAAGGGGCGCGACCTGGCCGTTCTCAGCGGGATCGTGGTGGCGTTCGGCCTCCAGGGCGTCAATCTCGCCTTCGCCTCGCTCGCCGACGAGGACGGCGAAGGGCTCGGTCCCGTGGCCGCGGTCGCCGACGTGGCCCGGTGGGTGCCGCCGCTCTCGGCGGTGGACGCGGTGCGGGCCGCGGGCGAGGGCTCGTGGGGCTTCGTCGCCTACGGGCTCGGCGGCACCGTTCTGGCGTGCCTGCTGCTCCTGCGGTGGTGGAGCCGCACGCTGACCCGGCTGATGACCGCGCCCGACTCCTCGACGCTCCAGCCGGCCCCGGAACGCGCGGCCGGGCGGACCGGCCCCGCGCGCGGCCCGGCAGCGTGGCTGCCCGGCGGCCGCACGGGAACGGTGATGCGCCGCACGCTGCTGTACGGATGGCGCGACCCGAAGACCAAGATGGGCTGGGCGATGTCGCTCGGCATGGGCCTGCTGCTCCCCGTGGTCTTCGCCGCGCAGGGGAACGGGTCGGTCTACAACGCCTGCTGGGTGGCCGCGCTGCTCGGACTGACGATGTACAACCAGTTCGGCCAGGACTACAGCGCCTTCTGGATGGTCGCCCAGACGATCGGGACCACCAGGGACGCCTACCTGGAGCTGCGGGGCCGCGCGCTGGCGATCGCCCTGATCGGGGTGCCGTTCACGTGCCTGGTCGTGACGGGTTCCGCGGCGGCGTTCGGGGCGTGGGACCAGCTGCCCGACGGGCTCGGCCTCGCGCTCGCGCTGCTCGGGGCGCTGCTCGCGGTGGGTGCGGTGACCAGCGCCCGTTATCCGTACTCCATCCCGCAGGACAACGCGATGAAGAACGTCGCGCCCGGCCAGGGCGCGCTCGCGTGGGGCAGCATCCTGGGCGGCATGCTCGCCGGCGGCGTGCTGTGCGCCCCGCTGATCGCGCTCACCGTGTGGGGGCGGACCTCGGAGGCCGGCTGGATCTGGGCGGTGCTGCCGCTCGGCGCCGGCTACGGGCTGCTGCTGGCGTGGGCGGGGCTGCGGATCGCGGCGCCGATGACCGTCGGGCGGCTGCCGGAGATCATGGCGGCGGTCAGCAAGTCCTGAGGCACGTGCGCGCCGCGGGCCCGGTGCCGGGCCCGCGGCGCGCACGCCTCACACGGCGAAGCCGCCGTCCCGGAAGTCGGACATGTCGAGGACCTGGTCGGCCGGCGGCTCCTCGAAGGGCACCGGCTCGTTCCAGCCGCTGAACGCGACCTCCATGGCCATGCCGTCGGTCCAGGTGCGCACGAGCAGCGGGTACGGCTCGCCCTCGGCGGCCACCAGGATCTCGGTGACCTCGTCGCCTTCACGCTCGGTGAGCGGGATGACCGGCACGCCGTCGTGGTCGGTGACCTCGTCGGCCGTGACGTTCGCCTCCGCGCTCCCGCCCGGGCCGGAGTCCTCCCACAACGTGTCGTAGTCGCAGACCTCGGCCATCTCGGCCGCCTCCGGGTCGCTGGTGTCGGCGAGCAGGTAACTGCCGTCGAGGAGACCGATCAGCGCCTGCTCGTCGGTGCCCGCGGTCAACTCCCAGAACTCGGTGTCCGGCTTCATCCAGACCGAGTCGTCGCGCATCAGCAACTCGACGGAGCCCATGCCGGGCATGGTGACGCTGCCCACGCAGGTACCGGCCCGGTCGAGGTGCAGGTCGAAGGAGAAGCCGGCGGCCGACATGCCCTCGGTCGTCGCCATGCGCAGCGATTCCGCCGTGAGCAGCGCCTCGTACGAGGCCACGGATATCTCCTCGGGCGACAGGTCGACCGTCGCGACGCCCTCGCGGCTCTCGCCGCCCTCGTCGTTCTCGCCGCCCTGCGCGGCATCGTCCCCGCCCGTGCCCGACGGGTCGGCCTCGCTTCCCTGGCCCTCGAAACCGCCGCTCGCGAACGGCGAGGGGCCGCTGCCCGCACAGCCCGCCGTGCCGAACGCGAGGCCCGCGGCCAGCGCCGCGGTGGCGGCGCGGTGTCTCGCTCTCGCCCTGTTCACCCTGTTCCAACTCCCCCCAGACGCCCCGAAAGGGCCCTCATCATCGCACGCGCGCACGAATGCCCGGCCGCCGGATGTGCCTGGTTCATGGCCGACGCGCGCCGCGCCTTCCCGCGTCGCTCACGACGCCACCGGACGACCTTCCATCATCCCATACGAATAAGGGAGTTGGCCCACCGCATCAGTCCGCCGCCGGGGTGCCCGCCGTCCGGCGCGCAGCGGTGAGCGCGTCGAGGACGCGGACCAGGTCGGCGGGGGCAGCCGCCAGGCGGACCGGCGTTCCCGCGTCGTCGAACTCCGCGACGTGCCAGCTCTTCGGCACGACACCGCCGTCACCGCCCCGGCCGCGCCGCACCGTTGTCAGGGTGAGCCGTTCCACCGGTATCCGTTTCGCCGCGAACCGGCCGGGGCCCGCGTGGGGCGTCACCGCGGGCCCCTCGCCGCCGAGGACGACGTGCGTGCCGAAGTGGTACGGGTTGTAGTCGGTCGCCTCAAGGAAACGGGCGGCGACGAACACGTCCTCCTCCCTTCCGTCCGCCCCGTCCCCGGCGGGTGCCGCGCCCCGCCGGGCGCCCGCGGCCTCCCCCGGCGCCCGCACGCGGGTGGCGCGCCAGGCCATGGCGAACAGGGCGAGCGAGGCCGACGAGCCCGCGGCCGTCCACGCGGCCGTCGCGGGCGAGCCGAGCTGGTCCATGGGGTGCAGGTAGCACAGCGGCAGCAGCCACAGCGCCGTGCCCACGAGGGCGCCCGCGAACGGCAGGGCCGAGGGGACCACCTCGTCGTCGGGCAGCCCGCGCGCGCGCAGCCGCAGCAGCAGGCGGGCGGCGGGCCAGCCGGCGGCCAGCGCGCAGGCCGCCGCGACGACGGCCACGTCGCCGGCGCCGGTGACGTGGTCGCGGAACGCGTGGCCATCGCCCACGACGCCGCGCACCTCGCCGCGCCACAGGGTCACCTCGACGCGGTCGCCCGGCTCGAACGCCCGCGCGGTCTCGTACGGAACGGTGACTTGCTCCACGGGCGCGCCGCCGGCGAAGTACAGCCGGTCGCCTCCCCGGGAACGGTCGGCCTCCGTCCGCTCGATCACGGCGCCGACGGTCGTCAGGCACTCCGCGCGCTCGGCGGCGGGCGTCTCCTCGGCGCACGGAACGGCCGAGCGCCACGCCCGCTCCTGGGACGCGGCGGCCGGCACGAACCACGCCGCGGTGCCCGCGCCCGCGAGCAGCAGGACACCCGCGACGATCCGCCAGGCCGGGCCGAATCCGGCGGTGCGGTGCGAGACGACGGGGAGGTGGTCGGACTCGGGGGCGCCGTGGCGGGAGTGCAGCGCGCGCAGCGCGGCAAGCCGCGCGTCGAAGTCCGGATCGGGCGTGATCCTGCTGCGCGGCTGCGGCAGCCGCCGCCTGCGCCCGCCGCGCAGCGCCGCGTCGACCCGGCGCCGGTCCTGCGTCTGCGGGGCCGGCGCCTCGTTCACGAA
Organism: Streptomyces marincola; assembly: GCF_020410765.1. Taxonomy (NCBI): domain Bacteria; kingdom Bacillati; phylum Actinomycetota; class Actinomycetes; order Kitasatosporales; family Streptomycetaceae; genus Streptomyces; species Streptomyces marincola. The sequence goes on from NZ_CP084541.1 coordinate 2,879,045, forward strand.
CACCCGCAGGTCGGCGACCTCGTGCCACGGCACGCTCCAGCGGCGCAGCAGCGTCCGGGAGCGCAGGCCGTGCGCGTCGGCTTCGATCCTGGCGGTCGCCCAGTACAGCGCGAGCAGGCCGGTGAACGCGCACAGCAGGCCGGGGCCGAGCCACAGGTCGGGTCCCGCGAGGGCCAGGCGCGCCCCGGCGAGGCCGGTGCCGGCGGCGCCGAGTCCCGCGCAGGCCAGCAGCGTTCGCCGGAATCCGGCGCGGTGGGTCACGGCCGGCGGGCTGTTCACACGCGCGCTCCTGTCTGCTCAGGACGGGCGGCTCCGCTCATGTCCGGCGGCCCCGCTCACGCAACGGCGGCGCGCGGGAAACGCGCCGTGCGGCCCGGCCCCGGGGGTCCGGGGCCGGGCCGCACGGGCCGCGAGCCGGTGGCCCGCGGTGGCGGGCACGGTGGCGAAGGACGCCTCAGACGCCGATGTTGCCCTCGCGGAAGTCGGCGATGTTCAGCACCTGGTCGGCCGGCGGCTCCTCGAAGGGCACCGGCTCGTCGAAGTTGCTGAACTCGATCTCCATGCCCTCCGCCTCGCTGCGCAGCAGCACCGGGTAGGGCTCGCCCTCGGCGGCGACGTAGATCTCGGTGGCCTGGGCGCCGGTTCCCTCGGTCAGCGGGATGACGGGCACGCCGTTGTGGTCGGTGATCTCGCCCGCGGTCATGTTGTCCCCGGCGTCGCCGGGCGAACCCAGCTCCCCGGTGAACGCGTCGAGGTTGCAGGTACCGGCCATCTGGGCCAGCTCGGCGTCGCTGGTGCTGCCGTGCAGGTAGCTGCCGTCCACGAGGCTGATGACGGCCGGGTCGGCGGCACCGAGACCGGTCTGCCAGAACTCGGCGTCGGGCTTCATCCAGACCTGCTCACCCTGCATCAGCAGCTCGACGGAGCCCATGCCGGGCATGGTGACGCTGCCCACGCAGGTCCCCTCCCGGTCGAGCTGGAGGTCGATGCCCATGCCGAGCTCGGCCGGGTCGCCGACGGTCGCGATGCGCAGCGCCTCGGCTTCGATCAGGGCCTCGCCCGCCGCCTGTGCGATCTCCCCCGGCGGCAGGTCGGCCGTGGCGGAGCCCCCTTCGCCCTCGCTGTCCTCGCCGCCCTCGGCGTCGTCCCCGCCGCCCTCGGTGGTCTCGGTGCTCGTGTTGTCCTCGTTCTCGGACGACGCGTCGTCATCGCTGCCGCCACAGGCCGCGGTGACCGCCATCAGACCGGCGACGACCGCCAGGGTCGCGGCGCGGCGCTTTGCTCTTGCCATGGTTCAACTCCCCCTGGAGCCCTCCCTGGGCCCGTTCGGTGAATCGCAATCATCGCACGGATGCGCGAACGATCGGCCGTCGAATGTCCCGGTTCTGTCCCAGTCGAATCACATACATGTCATGATTCGAAACGCCACCGCCCGACGGCCGCACAGCGCGTGTTCCCGCTCCCACGGCGTGCATGCCACGCCGCCGGCCGAGCCTCGGCACCGGCCCCGTTGCCTAACGCGAATGCCCCTTTCGAGCGACAGGTGTTCGAGATTGCTCCCGCTTTCCCCGGGGGAATTTCCAGGCAAGGGAGGGGCCGCCCGGACGACTCGGGGTTCCGGAGCGGCACCGGGGCGGGTGGGGCCGGCCGTTGGCAGCGGCCGGCCACCCCGCCCGGGGAGTACAGCCGGACGGGGGCGCCCAGGCCCCCGCCGGCTCACGCCTTGTTGACGAAGACGTGCATCGCGACGTCGTGCGGCAGCTCGGCGGCCTCCCCACCGCTGGCGACCTGCACCGCGCCGGCCTCGCCCGCGTGCACGCTCACCGAGGCGCCCGGCTGCACCCCGGCCCGGCGCAGCGTCTGCATGACGGAGGCGTCCGTCTGGATCGGCTCGCCGATGCGCCGGATCACGACCGTCTTGCCGCCGTCCGCTTCCAGCTCGGCCAGCGCCACCATGCCCTCGCCGAGGAACGGATCGGCCTCCCCGGCCTCCCCGAGCTCGGCCAGGCCCGGGATCGGGTTGCCGTAGGGGGACTCCGTCGGGTGGTTCAGCAGTTCGAGCACGCGGCGCTCGACCGCCTCGCTCATCACGTGCTCCCAGCGGCACGCCTCCGCGTGCACGTGCTCCCATTCGAGGCCGATCACGTCGACGAGCAGGCACTCGGCGAGCCGGTGCTTGCGCATGACCCGCTGCGCCAGCCGGCGCCCCTCGTCGGTCAGCTCCAGGTGCCGGTCGCCCGCGATGGTCAGCAGGCCGTCCCGCTCCATGCGCGCCACCGTCTGGCTGACCGTCGGGCCGCTCTGCTCCAGCCGCTCCGCGATGCGGGCACGCATCGGGACCACGCCCTCCTCCTCCAGCTCCAGAATGGTGCGGAGATACATCTCGGTCGTGTCGATGAGTCCGGACATGAGTGCCCCTCGAAGTCTGTTGCGGTGGCCCTCCGCCAATTCTGACGTACCGGAGTGACAAGCGGCCCCCCGATGAGTGGCCGGCCGCACACGTATTGACACCCGACTGGTCCAGACCATTACGGTGACTCCTGCGGAACCGCATCCGCACCGCCACGGTCAGCAAGGGGACGCACTCCACATGAGCGACATCACGCTCGCCGAGCAGTTCTTCGACGCCGCGATCGACCTGCTGCGCCGTGCCCGCGAACGGCAGGCCGCGCGCATCGCGGAGGGGGCCGCGCTGCTGGCGGACACCATCACGGCCGGCGGGCGGCTGTTCGTCCACGGCGCCGGGCACTCCGCGCTCCCGGCGCAGGACCTGGTCTACCGGGCGGGCGGCCTCGCCGTGGTCAACCCGCTGCCCGTGCCGGGCACGACCGGCGTCGACACGATGCCGGCCACGCTCGGCAGCGCGCTCGAACGGGTCGGCGGCCTGGCCTCCGCCGTCCTCGACAGCAGCCCGGCCGCCGCGGGCGACCTGCTGGTCGTCATATCCCTGTCCGGGCGGAACGCGCTGCCCGTCGAGATGGCCGCGCACGCCAGGTCGCTCGGCCTCACCGTGATCGGTGTGACCTCCGTCGCCTACGCGGCCGAGACGGCCTCCCGCCACCCGTCGGGCACGTTCCTCGCCGACCACTGCGACCTGGTCATCGACAGCGGCGTCCCGGTCGGGGACGCGACGCTCACCGCCGCCGGCATCGGCGCGCCGTTCGCGCCCGCCTCGACCGTCGTGACCTGCGCGCTGCTCCAGGCCCTCGTCGCCGAGGCCGCGGGTCGCCTGGCGGCGGGCGGCACGGAACCGCCGCTGCTGCGCTCGGCGAACGTCGACGGCGGCACCGAGTGGAACGAGCGGGTCATCGCCGAGCACGCCGACCGCATCCTGTGGCACCGCTGACCCCGCGGGCACTGCTGCCCCGGGCGCGGGCACTGCTTGCCCCGAGCGCGGGCACCGCTGCCCCGGGCGCGTGCACGCGCGCTCCCTCCGCCCCCGCGGCCGGATCAGCTCCCCCCTGTCGCGCGGGCCAGGTCGACGCAGGCGGCCAGCCGCAGCGCGACGTCCTCGGCGAACGCGGTGTCCGCCCGGTCGAACGGGCGGCGCCCCCCGCCGCGCAGGAACGTCAGCGCGCCGAGCCCCCGGCCCCTGCTGCGCAGCGGTACGCACAGCGCGTGCTCGGTGCCCTCGGGCCAGCGCTGCTCCGCCGCCCACGCCGCGGCGTCCGAGGCGCCCGACATGCGCACCGGCACCCCGCGCTCGACCGCCTGGGGCGCCGGGTGGCCCGCGCCGTAGCGGACGGCGACCCCCTCGGGGCTGAGCGGGCACGCGTCCGCGTCCGGGCTCTGCGCGATCCGCACGAGCGCGGGCGCGCGCGCCGGATCGCGTTGCGGACCCACGACGTCGAGCAGCGCGTGCTCCGCGAACCCGGGCAGCGCGTAGTGCAGGTGGAGCCGCGCCGCCTCCATCGGGTCGGCGCACTCCGCGGCGGCCCGCGCCGCGCGGCCGAGCTGCCCGTCGCGGAACGCGCGCCGCGCGACCCGGCGCGCGGCGCGGCGGGTGCGGGTGACGTCCTGGAACACCCACGCGACGCCGAGCGGCGCCGCCTGCGCCGCCAGCGGTGAGCCGAGCCGCAGGAAACCGCCGAGCAGGCAGCGTTCCCCGCCCTCCGCGTCCCGCGGCACCGGCAGGCCGTACTCGTCCTCGCGGCAGTCGTCCTCCCGCAGCGTGAGCCACATCTCGACCGGCCCGTCCGGCGCCTGGCCCGCCAGGGTGTGTTCGAGTGCGCCCTCCAGCTCCTCGATGCCGGCGCCGATGAACTCGCCGAGCGGCTCGCCGAGCATGTCCACCGGGGTGGCGTCGAGGGAGCGGGCGGCGCGGTCGTTGGCCGCGACCGTGCGCAGGTCGGCGTCGACGACCAGCACGGCCCAGGCGGCGTCGGTGAGCAGGGCCTCGCTTAACGCCAGGTTGCGCTCCAGGTCGAGCTGCGCGTGCACCTCGCTGAACGCGCAGTAGGCCCCTGTGCCTCTGCCGTCGGGCCCGCGCACGGCCGTGACCTGCGCGCGCACCAGCACCCTGCCGCCGTCGCGCCGCAGCAGCGGGAACTCCTGCACCTGGCGCGGGCCCCCGTCCCCCGGCGCCCGCAGCACGCGCAGCAGCCGGTCGTTCACGTCGGCCGCGTCGGCGTCCCGCACCGCCCAGCCGCCGAGGCCCTTGCGGCCCACCGCCTGCTCGGCGGTCCAGCCCAGCAGGCGTTCGGCCTGCCGGTTCCAGTGGGTGATCCGGCCGCCGCCGTCCACGGCGAACAGCGCCGCGTCCATGCCGTCGAGCAGGGCCGCGAGCAGATGGTCGTCACCGACGTCGTGCGCGGACGTGATGTCGGAAGGAGTGGTCACCTGATACCCCCAGCACAGGAGAATGAGCGCCGGTCGCGTGCGCCGGACCATTCAACTGCATCGTGACGTCCGTCACATAGGGTTTCAGCGAATCTCGTCACCTCGCGGAAATTCGGTTGTGCCCCCCGCGCGGCAGCGCCTAACGTACGGGGTACACGAGAAGGGAGGTGGTTCGGCAGATGTATGACAACCGGACGCGTGAGGTGACTGCGGCCTAACGGTCGCCGTTTCCACGACACGTGGCGCGCCGGCACCGCCGGCCAATCCCAAGCAGTCACCCGATCCGCGGGCCGCCGGTATCGTCCGGCCGGCTCCCCGGCGGGCGCGCACCGCGCCCACCGGGGGCTCAGGCCCGCGGATCGTTTTTTTGTGCCCCGGCGCGCGGCAGAGCGCCCGCGCGCCCCCGCGCGCGGCGGGGCGGCTGTCCGGGCGCGAGGACCATTCCGGCCGCCCGCGCCCGGGCGCGCGAGCGAGCCCCCGCTCAGGGGCACAGCCGTTCGACGGTCCACCCGTCCCCCGCGCGCACGTAGCGCAGCCGGTCGTGCAGCCGGTTCTCGCGCCCCTGCCAGAACTCCACGGACCGCGGCTCGACCCGGTAGCCGCCCCACTGCGGCGGCGCGGGCACGTCCGAGCCCTCCGGGTAGCGTTCCGCCAGGTCGGCGTACAGGCGGTCGAGCTCCGCGCGCGAGGCCACCTTGGAGGACTGCTCGCTGGCCCACGCCCCGAGCTGGGACCCGTGCGGGCGGGTCCTGAAGTACGCCGCCGTCTCCGCCCGGCCGATGCGCTCCGCGCTGCCGAGCACGACGACCTGCCGGGCGATGCCGTGCCAGGGGAACAGCAGCGAGACGTGCGGGTTGCCGGCCAGGTCCCGACCCTTGCGCGAGCCGTGGTTGGTGAAGAAGACGAAACCGCGCCGGTCGAACTGCTTCAGCAGCACCGTGCGCGTGCTCGGCCTGGCCAGCTCGTCCACGGTGGCGAGCACCATCGCGTTCGGCTCGTGCAGGCCGCTGCCCGCCGCCTCGGCGAACCACCGCTCGAACTGCGCGAACGGGTCGGCCGCGAGGTCCTTCTCCTCCAGCCCCGCCGCACGGTACGCCGCCCGCATGGCGGCCGGGTCGAGCTGGGTCCGCGGCGCCCCCGCGGCGCCGGGGGTATCGGTCTTGTCGGCTCTCTCGGAGTTCTCGGCGTGGGACACGCGCCATATCTTGCAACACGCGCCCCCCGCGGGGAGGGTGCGGCGTACTTTCGCCCCGCGCTCTCCGGTCCGCGTACATCCGGAGTTAAGGTGACGGCCGGGTCGGCCGCCCGCCCGGGGGACCCGCGGGCGGCGGCGGTGAGCTGGAAGGAGTGCGCCACATGCCGGAGTTCGTGCCCGGTCTTGAGGGAGTCGTCGCGTTCGAGACGGAGATCGCGGAGCCGGACCGCGCGGGCGGCACGCTCCGCTACCGCGGCGTCGACATCGAGGACCTGGTGGGGCGGGTGCCGTTCGGGCAGGTGTGGGGCCTGCTGGTGGACGGCGCGTTCGAGCCGGGGCTGCCGCCGGCCGAGCCGTTCCCCATCCCGGTGCGCTCCGGCGACGTGCGGGTGGACGTGCAGGCCGCGCTCGCGCTGCTCTCCCCGGCCTGGGGCCTGCGCCCGCTGCTCGACATCGACGCGGAACAGGCCAGGGACGACCTGGCGCGGGCCGCCGTGATGGCGCTGAGCTTCGTCGCGCAGTCCGCGCGCGGCGCCGGGCAGCCGATGGTGCCGCAGCGGGAGATCGACAAGGCCGAGGGCATCACGGAACGCTTCCTGCGCCGCTGGCGCGGCGAGCCGGACCCGCGGCACGTCGCCGCGCTCGACGCGTACTGGATCTCCGCGGCGGAGCACGGCATGAACGCCTCCACGTTCACCGCCCGCACCATCGCCTCCACCGGCGCCGACGTCGCCGCCGCGCTGTCGGGCGCGGTCGGCGCGATGTCCGGGCCGCTGCACGGCGGCGCGCCCTCCCGGGTGCTCGGCATGATCGAGGAGATCGAGCGCGAGGGCGACGCGGAGGGGTGGGTGCGGCGCAGGCTCGACGCGGGCGAGCGCCTGATGGGCTTCGGGCACCGCGTCTACCGCGCCGAGGACCCGCGGGCGCGGGTGCTGCGCCGGACGGCGCGCGAGCTGGGCGCGCCGCGGTTCGAGGTGGCCGAGGCGCTGGAACGGGCCGCGCTCGCCGAGCTGCGCGCGCGCCGCCCGGACCGGGTGCTCGCCACGAACGTGGAGTTCTGGGCCGCGATCGTGCTGGACTTCGCCGAGGTGCCGGCGCACATGTTCACGGCGATGTTCACGTGCGCGCGGACGGCCGGGTGGTCGGCGCACATCCTGGAGGAGAAGCGCACCGGCCGTCTGATCCGGCCCTCCGCGCGCTACACGGGCCCGGCGGCGCGCACCCCGCGCGAGGTGCCGGGCTTCGGCGCCGACGCGTAGGCGGGCGCGGACCGGCGGACCGGCGCGCCGCCCGGCGCGCCACCACGCGGGCGGGCGCGGCATCGTGCGCCGGCGCGGACGGCCAACGGCGCGCCGGCCGTTTCCCGTACGCCGTTCCCCCGCGCCCCGCGCGGGGGAACGGGCCCGCCGCCCGGGCGGGGGGCGGCGGACCCGTTCGGTGGGGGGTGGCGCGGATCAGGTCGCGGACACCTTGCGGTTGCCGGCCGGCGGCTGCTTGCGGCCGGTCGCGGACTGCCCGGTGTCGTCGTCCGGGTCGGTGTTGAGGGAGTCGAGGAGCGCGTCGCGTTCGCCGTTGCCCTCGGGCTTGATCAGGCCGAGTCCGATGTAGAGGACCAGCGAGGTCAGCAGCGGCAGGCCGACGATGGCGGCCTGGGTGGAGTCGTCCAGGATGTAGCGGACGATGTACCACACGATCAGGCCGCCGGCCCACGACGTGATGGCGGCCGTGGGCCCGTTGCGGCGGAACCAGGGCAGCAGGCCCAGCATGAGCGGGATCGAGATCGGCCCCATGGTGGCGGCCACGAGTTCGACCACGGTGTCGAGGACGAATCCCTCCCCGCCGGTGGCGATGGCGATCGTCATGCTGAGGGTGACGAAGGAGACCGTGGTGATCCGGGCGAACGTCAGCTGGGCCGCCTCGGACAGCCGCCGGACCTTCGGCACGAGCACGGGGGCGATGTCGCGGGTGATGACGGCGGTGATGACGTTGGAGTCGGACGCGACCATGGCCATCGTGTGCGAGAAGAACCCGGCGAGCATCAGGCCGATGAGGCCGGCGGGCAGCAGCTCCTTGGAGAGCGCGATGTAGGACTCCTCGCCGTTGCCGAGGCCGGGCACGATCAGCGGCGCGGCGATCATCGGCAGGAAGAGGATCAGCGGCCAGACCAGCCACAGGGCGCTGGACAGCAGCGCGGAGCGGCGGGCGGCGGAGCCGGACGGGGACGCCATGTAGCGCTGCGCCAGGTTCCACATGCCGCCGTTGTACTCGAAGGTCTTCACGAAGAGGAACGCGATGATCAGCCAGGTGGTGACCGAGCCCGCGACGGGGTCGCCGCGGCCGTCGGGCAGGTCGCCCCACATCGAGAACGGGAAGTCGGCGCCGAGTTCCGCCATGACGGCGATCAGCATGGCCACCCCGGCGACGGCCTGGATGACGAACTGCCCCATGTCGGTGAGGACGTCGGCCCACAGCCCGCCCACCGTCATGTAGGCCATGGTGGCGATGCCGGTGAAGATGATGCCCCACTCCAGGGGGATGTCCGCGAACCCCTGGAGGAGCACGGATATCGCGACCCACTTGGCGGCGATGTCGACGACCTTCAGGGCGGCGCCGCTGTAGGCGAGCACCTGCTGGGTCGGCAGGTTGTAGCGGCGGGCGAGGTATTCGAGCGGGGACTTCACGTCGTGCTTGGCCCGCAGCCGGTTCCAGCGGGCGGCGAACAGGAACGCGCCGATGCCGACGCCGATGCCGATGGTCAGCGGCCACCAGAAGTAGACGGTGATGCCGTCGTTGTAGGCGACGGCGGCGAAGGCGACGAACATCACCGCGCTGTAGCCGGACATGTGGTGCGAGATGCCGGACAGCCACCAGGGGATGCGGCCCCTGGCGGTGAAGAAGTCGGCGACGCTGTGGACGCGCCTCTTCGACCACCAGCCGATGGCGACCACGACGAAGAAGTAGCCAGCGACCACGATCCAGTCCAACGCGGACATCGCGGCTCCTAAGAGGGAGGGAAGGGGACGGGGGTGACCGGGGGGATTACCAGTGCGCGCGTTTCGGCTGGAACTCCGGGTCGAAGCGGCGCATGTACGCGGTGTCGTCGCGGCGCCTGACGGTGATCCGGCGGTACTGCTCGTGCATGGCGGCGAGGGCGTCGCGGTCGAGTTCGATCCCGAGCCCCGGGCCGTCCGGGAGCGGCACGGCCCCGCCGGTGAAGCGGAGCGCGCCGGGTGCCACGACGTCCTGCCCGTCCTGCCAGGGGGTGTGGGTGTCGCAGGCGTGGGTGAGGTTGGGCGTGGCGGCGGCGAGGTGGGTCATGGCGGCGAGGCTGATGCCGAGGTGGCTGTTGGAGTGCATGGACAGTTCGAGCCCGAACGTGTCGCACAGCGCGGCCACTTGGGCGGAACGCAGCAGCCCGCCCCAGTAGTGGTGGTCAAGGAGCAGGACGCCGATGGCGCCGCGCGCGATGGCCGGCGGCAGGTGGTCGTGGGTGACGACGCACATGTTGGTGGCCAGCTTCATGGGGACCTGGGCGGCGACCTCGGCCATGCCGTCGATGCCGGGCGCCGGGTCCTCCAGGTATTCGAGCACTCCGTCGAGCGAAGCACCGACGCCCGCCGAAGTGGCGGGCGTCCAGGCGGCGTTGGGGTCGATGCGCAACGGCAGTCCGGGGAACGCGTCGTGCAGCGCGCGCACGGCCTCCGTCTCCTGCTCGGGGGCGAAGACGCCGCCCTTGAGCTTGATGGAGGTGAAGCCGTACTCCTCGATGAGCAGCCTGGCCTGGGCGACGATGCCCTCGGGGTCGAGCGCGGCCCCGAACCTGTCCTCGTCGGCGCCGGGGTGTCCGGCCCACTTGTAGAAGAGGTAGGCGCTGTAGGGCACGGCGTCGCGGACCGGGCCGCCGAGCAGGTCGGCGACGCGCAGCCCCGCGGCCTTTCCCCTGATGTCGAGGCAGGCGACCTCGAACGGGGAGAAGACGGCGTCGACGGTCTTCTGGTGCGATCCCGCACCGGTGAGTCCGTGCTGGTCGGTGAAGACGTCCGCGCCGATGGCCGCGGCGACGCGGGCGTGCAGTGCGTGGTGGGCGTGGACGGGAAGGCCGGTCAGCGCGCGGGCGGCGGCGCGCACCCGGTCGAGGTGCGACAGGTCGCCGTAGGTCTCGCCGAGGCCGGTGACGCCCTCGTCGGTGACGACTTCGACGACGGTCCGCAGGGCCCACGGCTCGTGGACACCGGACGCGTTGAGCAGCGGCGGGTCTTTGAAGGCGACGGGAGTGACATGTATTTCGTGTATGCGCATGGCCCAGCCGATTCACATATACGAACGAAAGCCATTCTCTTGAACGGACTTCGCCACCATAGGAGGGGGGCATGGCAGCGTCAAGAGTGTGAACACGGGCCGGGTTCAGATGCCTGAATGATGTTCCGGCGGCGCGACCGGGCCGCGCCGCGCCGCCGGGCCGGGGCGGCCGGCCGGGGCGCGCGTTCGGGCGGGGCCGAGGCCCCACGTTCGGGCCGGGCCGGGCCGCGCGCTCAGGCGGGCCCGGGCAGCGCCTCGGCGATCACCTCCGCGAGGTGGCGGGCGCGGTGGCCGCCGAGCTGCTGGAGCTGCGTGCGGCAGGAGTAGCCGTCCGCGAGCAGCACCGCGTCCGGGGCCGCGGCCCGCACGGCGGGCAGCAGCTGCTCCTCGGCGCAGGCCACGGAGACCTCCCAGTGGCCCTTCTCGAAGCCGAAGTTGCCCGCGAGACCGCAGCACCCGGTGGACAACTGGCCGGTGAGACCGACCCGTTCGCGCAAGCGCCGGTCGGCCGCGTCGCCGAGCACGGCGTGCTGGTGGCAGTGCGTCTGCCCGGCGACGCTGCGGTCAAGGCGCGGCGGCCGCCAGTCGGGCGCGCCCTCGTTCAGGGTCTCGGCGAACGTCCGCACGCGCCCGGCGAGCGCGTGCGCGCGCGGGTCGTCCGGCAGCAGCTCCGGCAGGTCGGTGCGCAGCGCGGCGGCGCACGGCGGTTCGAGGACGGTGACCGGCGTTCCCCCGGGCAGCTCGGCGTTCAGCCCGTCGAACGTGTCGAGCGTGCGGCGCAGCACCGCTCGGGCCTGGTCGAGCTGGCCGGTCGAGACGTACGTCAGGCCGCAGCACACAGGGCCGCGCGGCACGGCGGGGCGCAGCCCTGCCGCCGTGAGCACGGCCGCGGCGGCGCTCCCCGCCTCGGGCGCGAGGTGGTTGGTGAAGGTGTCGGGGAACAGCACGACGGGCCGCCCGCCGCCCGCGGCGGCCCCGCCCCCGGCCCGCCGCCACTCGCGGGTGAACGGCCGGCGCGGCAGCCGCGGCAGGGCGCGTTCCGGCGCGATGCCGCCGGCCCGTTTGGCCAGGGCGGCCAGCGGCGGGACGCGGCCCGCCAGGTTGACGGCCGGGGCGAGCCGCAGCGCGGCGGCCAGGCTCAGCCACCGCGGCAGGCGGCCCATCGCGTAGTGGGCGGCGGGGCGGCGCCGGCCCGCGTAGTGGTGGTGCAGGAACTCGGCCTTGTAGGTGGCCATGTCGACGCCCACCGGGCAGTCGCTGCGGCAGCCCTTGCAGGACAGGCACAGGTCGAGCGCGTCGCGCACCTCGGTCGAGCGCCATCCTTCGGTGATCACCTCGCCGGCCAGCATCTCGTGCAGCAGGCGGGCCCGGCCGCGCGTGGAGTGCCGCTCCTCGCCCGTGGCGCGGAACGAGGGGCACATGACGTGCGTGGCCACACTGCTCTCGCGGCACTTGGCGACGCCGACGCAGCGGCGCACGGCCGCGGAGAAGTCGCCGCCGTCGTGCGGGTAGGCGAACGCGACGGGCACGGGCGCGGCGGGCAGCGGGGTGAAGCGCAGGTTCTCGTCGAGGCGGGCCGGGTGGGCGAGCACGCCGGGGTTCAGGGCACGGTCGGGGTCCCAGAGGTCCTTGAACGTGCCGAAGAGGCCCACGAGTTCGTCGCCGTACATGCGGGGCAGCAGCTCGGCGCGGGCCAGTCCGTCGCCGTGCTCACCCGACAGCGAGCCGCCGTGGGCGGCGACCAGGTCGGCCAGTTCGGTGCCGAACTCCCGGAACGCGGCGACGCCCCGGGGGCTCAGCAGGTCGAAGTCGACGCGGATGTGCACGCACCCGTCGCCGAAGTGGCCGTAGGGGGCGCCGCGCAGGCCGTGGTCGGCGAGCAGGCCGCGGAACTCCCTCAGGTACGCGCCCAGTCGGGCCGGCGGCACGGCGCAGTCCTCCCAACCCGGCCACGCCTCCCCGCCGTCGGGCATGCGGGTGGCGTGCCCCGAGGCGTCCTCGCGGACGCGCCACAGCGCGCGCTGGTCGAGCGGGTCGACGAGCACGGCGTGCCCGGTCGTGCCGCCGGCGGCGGCCCGGCACAGCGCGCGGGCGTTCGCCTCGGCCTCCGCGGTGTGGCCGCCGCCCATCTCGACGAACAGCCACGCGCCGCCGTCCGGCAGCGCGGCGCGCGCCGCGTCGCCGACGAGGTCGGCCGCCATGCCCTCGACGGTCAGCGGGCCGTGGGCGAGCAGCCCGGGCGCCGCCTCGGCCGCGGCGGACTCGTCGGCGTAGCCGAGGACGGCCAGCGCGCGGGCGGCCGGCGCGGCCACGAGGCGGACGGTGGCCTCGGTGAGCACGCCGAGGGTGCCCTCGCTGCCGGTGAACGCGCGGGCCCAGTCCCGGCCCTTCTCGGGCAGCAGCTCGTCGAGCGCGTAGCCGGAGATGCGCCGCGGCAGGTCGGGGAACCCGGTGCGCAGCAGCGCGAGATGACCGGACACCAGCTCGTCCACGGCCCCGCGCAGCTGCCGGGAGACGCCCCGGCCGCCGCGGTCGAGGCGCGCGCGCTCGCCGCGGTAGGTGAGGACGTCGAGGGAGCGGACGTTGTCGGCCGTGGTGCCCCACGCGACGGAGTGGGAGCCGCAGGAGTTGTTGCCGATCATGCCGCCCAGCGTGCAGCGGCTGTGGGTCGAGGGGTCGGGTCCGAACGTCAGGCCGTGCGGCGCGGCTGCCGCGCGCAGCGCGTCGCACACGACGCCCGGCTGCACCACGGCCGAGCGCGCCTCGGGGTCGAGGGAGAGCACCCGGTTCATGTGCCGCGTGAAGTCGAGCACCACGCCGGTGCCCGTGGCCTGCCCCGCGATGCTGGTGCCGCCGCCCCTGGCCACGACGGGCACCTGGTGCGCGCGGCACACGGCGAGCGCGGCTGCCACGTCGTCGGCGTCGCGCGGGGCGACCACGCCGACCGGGACCCGCCGGTAGTTGGAGGCGTCCATGGTGGTCAGCGCCCGGGCCGCGGCGTCGAACTCCACGTCGCCGCGCACGGCGGCACGCAGCGCCGCCGCCAGTTCGGTCACGTTCTCCATGCCTGACAGCGTGCACCGTGCGGCAGAGCGGCGCCATGCGGCGGCGCCGGGCCCTCTGGTGATCGATCATGTCCAGGAATGCGCGAAACTATTAACGATCAAGTGTTTCTAGTCATCACACTCTTTGCTTCCCGTATCCATAACGCACCTATAGTGTTGCCGAATTGACAGGTACCGCCCGACCAACCGCGCAAGAGGTTCCCCGGCTCATGACGGAGCGTCCCCCCCTGCGGCAGTCGCTGCTCGCCCTTCTCATCTCCCTGATCGTCTCAGGAAGCGGCTGGCTGGGGGCGGTCTACGCCGCGCCCGAGTCCTTCCGCGACACGACCGCCTGGGGTGCGGGCGCCGCCGCGCTGGTGCTGTCGGCCGCGGTGGCCACCGCGGCGCACGCCCGCGCCACGGTACGGCGACTTCGCGCCACGGAAGCCCGGCGGGCCGAACGCGCCCGGCACTTCGCCGAGGAGACCGTGCCCGCCCTCGTCGCGCGGCTGCGTGACGGCGCGTCGGCCGACAGCGCGCTCGCCGCGACCGAGCGGCCCGAGGACGAGACGCTGCGCCGCGTCCTGCACACCGTGGCCGTCGAGGTCGGCCGCGGCGAGGCCGGTACGGCCGCCGCGCTGGCCGCGAGTGCCAACGCGGCGGGCCGGATGCAGGCCCTCGCCACCAGCATGCTCGCGGACCTGCGCGAGATGGAGCACCGGCACAGCGACGAGGACGTGCTCGGCGACCTGCTGCACCTGGACCACCGCACCGCGCAGGCCGGCCGGCTCGCCGACAGCATCGCGGTCCTCACCGGCGCGCGCTCCGGGCGGCGCTGGGCCAAGCCGATCGTCATGGAGAGCATCCTGCGCGGGGCGATGGGCCGCATCAGCGGCTACCGCCGCGTGCGGCTGCACGCGGCGGTCGACGTGGCCGTCGCCGGCCACGCGGCCGAGGGCGTGATGCACGCCCTGGCCGAACTCCTCGACAACGCGGCGAACTTCTCACCCCCCACCGCCGAAGTCCACGTGTACGCCGAGGAGGTGCCGGCCGGACTCATCCTCACCGTCGAGGACAGCGGCCTGGTGATGAGCGACGTGGCCCTGCGCCGCGCCGAACGCGCCGTCTCCGGCGACCGGCCGCTGGACCTCACCACCCTGTCCGGCACCCGCCTGGGACTCGCCGTCGTCGGCTGCCTGGCGCGCAAGCACGGCCTGACCGTCTCGTTCCGCCCCTCGGCCCGCGGCGGCACCGGCGCGCTGATGATGATCCCGCAGGAACTCCTCAGCCGGCCGCGCGCCACCGCCGCCCCCGCCGACGTGCCCGGTCTCGCCCCGGCCGCCGAGGTGCTGCCTGCCGACGGGGTCGCGGACGGGGCGGGCCGCGCGGCCGCGACCGCCCGCGCGGAGCGGCCGGCCGCGGCCGGCCGGGAGGCCGCCGAGCCGACCGGGCCCGAGCCCGCCGAGCCCGCGCGCGAGCCCCTCCCGGCCGCCGGCGCGGGCGCCGGCGCGCCGCGCGCCACCGCCGAGCACTCCCCCGCCGCCCCCGGTTCCAGCGACACCGTCGAGGTCGAGTACGGCACGAGCGGCCTGCCCAAGCGCCGCCGGGGCCGCACGCTGGCCGCCCACCCACAGAGCACGCAACGCACGCCGCGGCCGACGTCGTCCGCGGGTCACTCACCGGCAGAATCCGCCGCCCGATTCGGCGCGTTCCGACGCGCCGTCCGGGGCCAGGGCGACACACCCCCCACGCCGCCCGCCGCCTCGGCTTCCCAACCGGAGGACGAAAACCCATGACCGCACCCAACTCGGGAGCACCGCTCAACTGGCTGCTGGAGAGCCTGTTGTCGCGCACACCGGGCGCCCGGCACGCGCTCGTCCTCTCCCGCGACGGGCTCAAGCTGTGCCGCACCCCGGAACTCTCCGAGGACCAGGCCGACCAGCTGGCCGCGATCTCGGCGGGCATCCAGAGCCTGTCGCACGGCGCATCCATGGAGTTCGGCGACGGCACGGGCGGCGTCCGCCAGTCGATGACCGAGTTCTACGGCGGCATCCTGTTCATCGTGGAGGCGGGCGACGGCGCCCACCTGGCGATCGTGGCCGACGACAGCGCGGACGTCGGCCTCATCGGCCACAACATGAACGAGCTCGTCGAACAGCTCGGCGAGCACCTGAGCGCCCCACCGCGTTCCGACACGGCCGAGGGCGGCGGCCCGGCATGAGCCGCCCGGGCAGGAACGACGATCCCGACCGGCTGTACACCCTGACCGGTGGCCGCAGCCGGGCGGAGACGAACGCCTTCGACCTGGTCACGCTCGTGGTGAGCGAATGCGCGCCGACGCCCGGCATGCAGTCGGAGCACGCCCGCATCCTCCGCCTGTGCGAGCACCCCACGGCCGTCGTGGAGGTCGCGGCCCACCTCGGCCTCCCGGTCTCCATCACGAAGATCCTGCTCGACGACCTGCTCGCCCTCGGCCGGATCACCGCGCGCCACCCCCGCACCGGCACCGGCACGAGTGCGGCCCAACTGCCCGACACCGATCTCCTTGAGCAGGTACTCGTTGGACTCCGCAACCTCTGACCGCCAGGCCGCCGGCGCCCCGCTCGGCGACGCCACGGACAACGGCCTGAAGATCGTGATCGTCGGCGGCTTCGGCGTCGGCAAGACCACCATGGTCCGCTCCGTCAGCGACATCAGGCCGCTGAACACCGAAGAGGTCATGACGCAGGCGAGCCAGGGGATCGACGACCCCTCCGCCGTGCGCGGCAAGACCTCGACCACGGTGGCGTTCGACTTCGGCCGCATCAGCCTCAACGAGCAGACGGTGCTCTACCTGTTCGGCGCGCCCGGCCAGGAACGCTTCTGGTTCCTGTGGGACCGCCTGTTCACCGGGACCCTCGGCGCGGTCGTCCTCGTCGACACCAGGCGGCTGGCCGACTCCTGGTACGCCATCGACCGCCTGGAGCACCACGGAACGCCGTTCATCGTGGCCCGCAACGACTTCGGCGGGCCGCCGCACACCGCCGAGCAGGTCCGCGAGGCGCTCGACCTGCCGGAGACGGTGCCGCTCATCGACTGCGACGCCAGGTCGAGGGAGTCGAGCAAGCACGTCCTGATCACGCTCGTCGAGCACCTGCACGCGCTCTCCACCGCCAACGCCCCCGAGCCAGCCCGGAAGATCGCCACCCCGTGACCACCACACAGCACACGCAGCACCCGCAGCCACCCGCCCCGCGGCCGGACGCGGTGCCGCTGAGCGGCCCGAGGTTCCACACCGACCCCGCCGAGCTGTACCGCGAGATGCGGCAGCGGCACGGCTCCGTCGTCCCCGTCGTGCTGCCGGGCGACATCCCCGCCTGGCTCGTGGTCGGCTACCGCGAGCTGCACCACGTCACCGGCGACACCAACCTGTTCACCCGGGACATGGGCCTGTGGAACCAGTGGCCGGTCATCCCCGCCGACTGGCCGCTGCTGCCGATGGTCAACCGCCGCCAGCCCTCGATCTACTACACCGTCGGCGCCGAGCACCAGCGGCACGTCGAGCTGGTCGCCCCCGCGCTCGAAGCGGTCGACCCGTTCGAACTGCGGCGCCACGCCGAGCAGATCGCCGACGCGCTGATCGACGCGTTCTGCGGCCAGGGCGAGGCCGAGCTGATCGGCGACTACGCGAAGCTGCTGCCCATCCTCGTCCTCGGCCGCGTCATCGGGTTCCCCGACGCCGAGGGCCCCGAACTCGCCCAGGCCATCAACGCGCTCGCCGACGGCGGCGAGGACGCCATCGCCAGCCACGCCTACCTCACCGCGGCCATGCGGCGGCTCCTGGCCGCCAAGCGCGCCACGCCGGGCGCCGACGTCGCCTCCCGCATGCTCGGGCACCCCGAGCCGTTCACCGACGAGGAATACGTCCTCGACCTCCAGGCGATCGTCGCCGCGGGACACCTCCCGACCTCGGACTGGATCGGCAACTCGCTGCGCCTGATGCTCACCGACGACCGGTTCGCCGCCTCGCTCTCCGGCGGCCGGCACAGCGTCGGCGAGGCCATGAACGAGGTGCTGTGGGAGGACACGCCCACCCAGATCCTCGCCGGGCGCTGGGTCGCCCGCGACACCCAGCTCGGCGGGCAGCGCCTCCAGGCAGGCGACATGCTGCTGCTCGGCCTCCAGGGCGCGCACGGCGACCCGCAGGTCCGGCACCCCGGGCATGTCGACGCGGGCGGCAACAACGCCCACTTCTCCTTCTCGCACGGCGAGTTCCGCTGCCCGTTCCCCGCCCAGGAGATCGCCGAGGCGATCGCCAGGACCGGCATCGAGGTGCTGCTCGACCGGCTGCCCGACGTGGACCTCTCCGTTCCGCAGGACGAACTCACCCGCCGGCCGTCCCCGTTCCTGCGCGGCATGACCGCGCTGCCGGTCCGGTTCACCCCGACTCCCGCCGTTGGAGGCCAGAGATGACCTGCCCCGTCGTCACCCTCGACCCGCTCGTGCGCGACCCGCGGAGCGAGACCCGCGCGCTGCGCGCGATCACGCCCCTGGCCCGCATCGAACTCCCCGGGAACGTCGTCGTGTGGACCGTCACCCGGCACGCGGAGGCCAGGAAGCTGCTGACCGACCCCAGGCTGGTGAAGGACATCGACCAGTGGGACCTGTGGCAGCGGGGCGAGGTGACGCGGCAGTGGCCGCTCATCGGCATGATCGACGCCGGCCGCAGCATGTTCACCGTGGACGGGCCCGAGCACCGCAGGCTGCGGGCCAAGACGGCCCAGGCCATCACCGCGCGCCGGGTCACGGAACTGACCCCCTACATCGAGCGGCAGACGCACCACCTCCTCGACGGGGTCGCCGCCCTGGGCGCGGACGGCGCCGTCGTGGACCTGAAGGCGGCCTTCGCGCTGCCGCTGCCGATGGCCGTCGTCAGCGAGCTGATGGGCGTGGACCACGCGGAGCACCCGCGCCTGCACCGGCTGTACAAGGCGTTCTTCAGCATGCTGACGCCCCAGGAGGAACGCCTGGCCGTCATCGACGAGCTGCACGAGTTCTTCACGGCCATGGTCGCGGCCAAGAAGGCCGCCCCGGGCGACGACCTCACCAGCGCGCTGATCCTCGCCGACGAGGGCGGCGAGCCGCTGACCGACGAGGAGGTCATCGGCAACCTCAAGGCCATGGTCGCGGCGGGCCACGAGACGACGATCAGCCTCATCACGCACGCCGTGCGGGCCCTGCTGAACCACCCGGAGCAGCTCGCCCTCGTCCGCGGGGGCGAGGTGCCGTGGGAGACGGTGGTCGAGGAGACGCTGCGCTGGAACACTCCCGCCTCCCACCTGCTGATGCGGTTCGCCACCGAGGACATCGACGTCGAGGGAACGGTGATCGCCAAGGGCGAGGGCGTGGTCGTCTCCTACAGCGCCATCGGCTGGGACGAGGCGCAGCACGGCCCGACCGCCGACCGCTTCGACATCACCAGGCCGGCCCCGATCCGCCACATCAGCTTCGGCCACGGGCCGCACATCTGCCCGGGGGCGTCGCTCTCCCGGCTGGAGGCCCGCGTCGCGCTGCCCGCGCTGTTCGAGCGCTTCCCCGGTCTGGCGCTGGCCGTGCCGGACGAGGAGTTGCGCAATATGCCCATCGTCACCCAGAACGACCTGGCCGAACTGCCCGTCCGGCTCGGCTGACGGTATCCGGTGTCCACGTCACGAGCCGGATGTGCGGTTTCGGCGTCCGAGGGACTACGCTCCGGCCGTGGCCGATATCCAGATTCCCGCTGACATCAAGCCCGCCGACGGCCGGTTCGGCTCTGGCCCCTCCAAGGTGCGCACCGAGGCACTCGACGCACTGGCCGCGACCGGCGGCTCCCTGCTCGGCACGTCCCACCGCCAGGCACCGGTCAAGAACCTGGTGGGCCGGGTCCGCGACGGCGTGCGCTCCCTGCTGTCGCTGCCCGCCGACTACGAGGTGATCCTCGGCAACGGCGGCTCCACCGCGTTCTGGGACGTCGCGACGCACGGCCTCATCGAGGCGAAGTCGCAGCACCTGTCGTTCGGCGAGTTCTCGTCGAAGTTCGCCAAGGCGGCGAGCAAGGCCCCGTGGCTCGACGAGCCGACCATCATCACCTCGACGCCCGGCAGCCTCCCGGCTCCCCGGGCGCAGCGCGGCGCGGACGCCTACGGCCTCACCCACAACGAGACCTCGACCGGCGTCGCCGCCCCCATCCGCCGCGTGCCGGGCGCGGACGAGGGCTCGCTGGTCCTCGTCGACGCCACCTCGGGTGCCGGCGGCCTGCCCGTCGACATCACCGAGACCGATGTCTACTACTTCGCCCCGCAGAAGTCGTTCGCGTCCGACGGCGGGCTGTGGGTCGCGGCGTTCTCCCCGGCCGCCCTGGAGCGCGCGGAGCGGATCGCGGCCTCGGGCCGGCACATCCCGGAGTTCTTCTCGCTGCCGACGGCGATCGACAACTCCCGCAAGAACCAGACCTACAACACCCCGGCGCTCGCCACCCTGTTCCTGCTGGCCGAGCAGCTGGACTGGCTGAACGGGCAGGGCGGCCTCGACTGGGCGGTGCGCCGCACCGCCGACTCCGCCGGCCGGCTCTACGGGTGGGCCGACAAGTCGGCGGTCGCCACGCCGTTCGTCACCGACCCCGCGCAGCGCTCCCAGGTCGTCGGCACCATCGACTTCGCCGACGGCGTGGACGCGGCGGCCATCGCCAAGGTCCTGCGGGCCAACGGCATCGTGGACACCGAGCCCTACCGCAAGCTGGGCCGCAACCAGCTGCGGGTCGCGATGTACCCGGCCGTCGACCCGGCCGACGTCGAGGCACTGACGGCGTGCGTCGACTACGTCATCGAGCGCCTCTGAGCACACGGGACGCGGCACGGTGCGGCGCCCGGCGGAGCACTCCGCCGGGCGCCGCGCCGCGTACGGGCACGGCCGTGGTCACCTGCCGAGCGCCTGGTAGCGGCGGACGGCGAGCGGCAGGAAGATCGCGGTGATCACCAACGGCCAGACCACCGCCATCAGTTGCGCGTTCTCCTCGATCCAGCTGCCGCCGGTGGGCAGCGGGTTGCCGTACAGGTCGCGGATGGCGTTCGCAGTGGCGGAGACCGGGTTCCACATGGCTATGGTGCCCAGCCAGTCCGGCATCATCGACGGCGGCGTGAACACCGAGGAGATCATGCCGAACGGGAACGCGACGGCGAACAGGTTGCCCGCCGCCTCCATGTTCGGCACGAGCAGCCCGAGCCACACGCCGATCCAGATGAGGGCGAACCGCAGCAGGAGCAGCAGCGCGAACGCGTACAGCGTCTCAAGCGGCGAGCCGTCAGAACGCCAGCCTATGGCCAGCGCGATCACGGCCATCACCGCCAGGTCGAGCGCCGCGTGCAGCACGTCGGAGACGCCGCGGCCCGAGACGACGGCCGAGGGCGCCATCGGCATCGAACGGAACCGGTCGGTGACCCCGCGCTCCTTCTCGACGACCACGGCCATCGCGGTGTTCATGAAGCCGAACGCCATCGTCATGGCGAACATGCCCGGCATCGCGTAGTCCTTGTAGTCCATGCCGTCGCCGACGTCCATGGCGCTGCCGAAGACGTACACGAACAGCAGGACCGAGACGATCGGGAAGCCGAGCTGCCAGGCGATCAGCGAAGGCTGCTTCACCAGGTGGACGAGCTCGCGCTTGACGATGGTCCAGCAGTCGACGAACGCCCAGTACACCCGCCGCTCCGGGCCGTCCTGCCCGATGAGGGCGCCGGCCGTCGCGCCGGTCGTCGCTCGGGTGTCCGCACTCACCTGGTGCCCCCCTCTTTCCCGTGTCCTTCGTGTCCCTCGTGTCCCTCGCGGTCCCGGTCGGGCTCCCGCGCGCCGCTCTGCCCGGTCAGCCGCAGGAACACCTCGTCGAGCGTGGGCCTGCGCAGCCCGATGTCCTCGCAGACCACCCCGTTCTCCCTGAGGGTCCCGGCCACGTCGGTCAGGGCGGCGACACCGTCGCTGACCGGCGCGTGCACGCGCAGGCCCTCATGGTCCGTCTCGGGCCGCCGGCCCCCGGCGACACGCGCGACGGCCTCGGCCGCCGCCGGCAGGTCGGCCGCGTCGGACACCACCACCTCGACGCGGTCACCGCCCACGGCCCGCTTGAGCCCGGCCGGGGTGTCCTCGGTGATCTTGCGGCCCTGGTCGATGAGCACGATCCGGTCCGACAGCTTGTCCGCCTCGTCCAGGTAGTGCGTGGTGAGCAGCACGGTCGTGCCCAGCGCCGTCAGCCCGCGCACGGAGTCCCAGACCTCGCTGCGCCCGCGCGGGTCGAGACCGGTCGTCGGCTCGTCGAGGAACAGCACCTCGGGAGCCAGGATCATGCCGGCCGCCAGGTCAAGCCGCCGCCGCATGCCGCCGCTGTACGTCTTGACCTGCTTGTCCGCCGCGTCGAGCAGGCTGAACTCGGCCAGCAGCTCCTCCGTCCTGCGCCGCGCCGTCGCGTGGTCGAGGTGGAAGAGCCGCCCGAACATCCGCAGGTTCTCCCGGGCGGTGAGTATCTCGTCGACCGCCGGGTTCTGCCCGGTCATGCCGATGCGCCGGCGCACCTTGCGCGGCTCGCGCCGCACGTCGTACCCGCCCACCAGCGCGCGACCGCTGTCCGCGCGCAGCAGCGTGGACAGGATGCGGACCGAGGTGGTCTTGCCCGCGCCGTTGGGCCCGAGCAGTCCGTACACCGCGCCGCGCGGCACGGCGAGGTCGAGCCCGTCGAGCGCGGTCTTGTCGCCGTACCGCTTGCGCAGGCCCTCGGCGATGACCGAGTGATCCGATGCGGACGCCATACGTCCCCCCTCCATAACTGGGTACAGTGTACTCACAATGGCGTACAGCGTACCAAGTTTTTCGCCCGGCGCTTAGGATGGGCGCATCATGACGACGCACAGCAGCGGCAGCGGCGACATCGACCGCAGCCTCGAACTGATGTGGCGTCCCGAGGGACGCCCGGCCAGGGGCCCCAAGCCGGGCCTCACCCTGTCCGCCATCGTCGGCGCCGCCGTGGCGCTGGCCGACAGGGAGGGGCTCGCGGCACTCTCGATGCGCAGGGTGGCGGCCGAGCTGGGCGTCGGCACCATGACCCTGTACCGCTACATCCCCGGCAAGAGCGAGCTGCTCGACCTCATGCTGGACCACGTCGTGGCCCCGGTCACGAAGCCGGAGGGCGGCGACTGGCGCGCCGCGCTCGAACGCATCGCCCTCGAAACCTTCGAACTGCACCTCGCCCACCCCTGGCTCCTCCAGGTCAACCAGGCGCGCCCGCTGCTCGGCCCCAACGGCCTGCTCGGCTTCGAGTACTTCCTCGCCGCGCTCGACGGCCTCGGGCTCACCGGCCGGGAGCGCGTCAACGTGATCATGACCGTGGACGCGTACGTCTCCGGCCTGTCCCGGCACTACGTCATGCTGCGCCAGGCGCGGGCCGAGTCCCAGCTGACGGACGAGGAGTTCTGGGGAGCGCAGGGGCCGCTCATAGCGGACGCGCTGAACAGCGGGCGGTACCCGCACGTCATGTCACTCCCCGAAGACGTCTTCGAGGGCACACCCGAGGAGATACTGCGCTTCGGCATCGACCGCGTGCTCGACGGCGTCGCGGCCTTCCTCGCCGCGCTCCCCGCCGACCGCCCCGAGGAGCGGCCGGGCTGGTGCGAGGAGCCCGCCCGGGACAGCGGCTCCGCCTGAGCCCCCACCGCCGGAGCGCGGGTCGCGCGACCCCGCAAGAGCACATATGAGTCTTCGCCCGGCCACGGGAACACCCACCACGGACGACGCGATGCACTTCTCACTTTTTTCCGCGAGGGTCGTTCGACCGACAATACCGGGCGGCCCCCCACGGAAATCGGCTCGCCTTGTCGGTCATTCGACCGACAAGGCGACGACGGGGACCGGCAGACGATTGACGAAATTTCCGATTGCTCAATTCCGCCGCCACCCAGGCCACACGCGAAGCACCGTGGCTTGATATCTGCGCACGGGTCGGCAGTTCGTGGCGGCGTCCACCGAAAATGGCGAACGACACGGAATGAATAAGGCGCACGACCTCGACACACCACGAATGACCTGCGGATCCGGCATGGCCACCGTGTGAGCGCAGGACGGGGAACGCCGCGTCCGCGGCCGGAAAAACCCGGCAGGATACCCACCGGACGGGAATAGCAAACGACGCTCCGCCGCCCTCAACTGGACGGCACGAACGCCCACTTGGCCTCTCGCACACTCATTGACATCCGCGTAATCGCGTCGCTACCTTCAAGTGAAAGCAATTCCCTCCGCCCGAGACAATCGAGTTTTTCGGGCGCCGAACGGGAGGCATCATCATGAATGAAGAACTGACCCCCGACGCCAAGGGCACGACGGACAGCGCGTCCGGTGCCGCCGACAACGCGGAGACCCACACGGCCGGCCGCGTGCCGTTCACCGTGGAAATGATGGAGCTGGACAACAACCCCATCATCCTCCAGGCGAAGTCCTACTGAGGTCCCCGCTCCCATGGCCGGCCCGCACCTGGTGACC
Organism: Streptomyces marincola; assembly: GCF_020410765.1. Taxonomy (NCBI): domain Bacteria; kingdom Bacillati; phylum Actinomycetota; class Actinomycetes; order Kitasatosporales; family Streptomycetaceae; genus Streptomyces; species Streptomyces marincola. The sequence continues at coordinate 2,902,958 of NZ_CP084541.1, forward strand.
CCACTCGCCGCACAGGCGACTGGGCCGCTCGGTACCACGGGCTTCCGGCACCGTCTCGCCCCTTGGGTGGTCACGGCCACCCGAGGGGCGGGCACGTTCGTGCTGGGCCCGCGGCTCTCCCTCGCCCGGATCGCGCCCGGGGCCCACGACCGGGACGAGGTCCCGGTGGCACGGTCGATCGCCCGGTCGATGGGGCTCGACCGGGCCGTGGCCTCCGGGTGGCTCGAACCCGTGGCCCCCACCGCCCCGCCCCCGCCCGAGCCGCCGGATGAACCGCCGGACGAGCCGGTGACGGGCATCCTCGTCCATTCGGACCCCGCGACGGCCCACGCCTGCACCGCCCTCGCCGAACGGCTGACCGCGCAGGGCGCGGGCCGGTGGGTCGCCCTCGCCGCCGGGCAGCCACCGCCCGCGACGGAACGCCCTCCCTTCGTCGTGGTGGCCGCCCACCGCCGCGACGCCGCACGGGACGCCGTGCCGCCGGTGCGGGATGGGCGCGTGCTGCACGTCGGCGAAGCGTTCGAAGGCACCTACATCACCGGCCCCGGGCGCGGCACGGCTCCCGGCTCCGACACCGGGGACGGCTTCGCCGCGCGCTGGGCGTTCGAGACCCGCCTCGCGTCGCTCGGCCTCACCGACCGCCCCGTGCCGCTCCTGTTCCGCATCCGCGAGGACCCGGCCGCCGTGGTCCGCGCGATCATGACCGCCATGGCCCTGCCGCCGAGCGGCGCCGTCCTCGTCGCGACCGGGCGCACCGTGCGCTTCTGCACGCCGGACGCGGTCGGTTCGACCCCCCTGCGCGACGTGCCGCGCACGCAGGCGTGGACGTTCGGAATGGCCCGCGGGTTCGGCGTCGGGCCCGGCTCGGTCCCCGGCAGCTACATCGCCACCTGCCGCACCCCCGCCGGCGGCCAGGACCACCTGGAGGGCAACAGCGGCAAGGGCCCGACGGAAGAGGCCGCGACCACGGGCGCCGTCGGCGAAGCGCTGGAGCGGTACGCGGCCTACGAGGCCAACTGGAGCCTGCCGCCGAGTCGCGGCCCCGCGCGCCGGATCGACCTCGCGGACCTGCACCCGTACGGCGACGCGTGGGAGCGGCGCGTCGCGGCCGGCGCCGCGGCCGGCCCGCCCGTGGCCTTCGTCGACGGCGCCGGCCTCGCCGACGGCGCCGCCGTCGCGGTACCCAGGGCCCTCGTCGCCTTCCCCTACGTGGGGGCGGACCGCCCGACGGACGGGACCACCACCGGCCTGGCGGCCGGCCCCGACCTCGCCGCCGCGTCGCTGCGCGGCCTGCGCGAGGTCCTGGAACGGCACAGCCTGTACGGGTCGTTCGCGCACCTGCGTCCGGGGTACCGGCTCGACCCGGCCGCCTCGCTCGACCGCCTGGGCCTGACCGGCGCGTTCAAGGGAGAGGTGTGGGCCGTCCACTGGCCGCACGAGGGCTACGTCCTGCCGGACGTCCACGCGTTCCACCACGACCCAGAAGAGGGCCTGCTGGTGCGGGCGAGCGGTTCGGGACTCACCTTCGACGAGGCGATGGACAGCGCCCTCGCGGAGCTGTGCCAGGTGCACTTCGAGGGAGTGCGGGCGCGCCGCGCGGGTGCGCCGGCCGGCCCGGCGCACGCGGCGTGGGCGCGAAGGCCCGTCGTGGGCCGGGCCCGCCGCTACCTGGACGCCCTGCCCGCCGCCGCCGCGCCACCGGTGCCGTACACGGACCCGCGCGCGCAGTTCGACCACCTCGTGAGCCGCCTCGCCGACCGCGGCACCGGCCCGGTCGTGGTCCGGCTCCCCCTGCGCGGGCCGGACTGGACCGTGGTCCGCGTGCTGGTCCCGGGGGCGACGACGGCGACAGCTCCCTCCGACAGCCGCGGCGGACGTCGCCTGGCCGACGCCCCATGGACCCATGGCATACCGACCTGAGCCGCCGCCTTCCGCACCGCACCCGAACGCCGGACACATCACGCAGAAAGCCGAACGCCGAACGCCGACAGACCGACTCGCCGCATCCGAACGCCGAAAGGAAGCCGCTGTGAAGACCCTGGACGCCTTCCGCGATCTCGAAGAGGCGCTGGTCGCCGCCGACACCGCCGCCGGTGCCCCAGCACCCGGCTCCGACGCCCGCCGGGCGCACGCCCTGGCCGAAGTGCTCGCGGACGCGCGGGACATCGCGCGGGCCGACCCCGGCCTGCTGCTGGCCGACCTGGTGTCGGACCCGCGCGGCTGGCCGCCCCAGTCGTGGAAGAACTACTTCGGCAACGCCTGCGTCACCGTCATCCGCACCGCGACCCTGCGGGTCGACGTCCTGTACTGGCTCCAGAACGCCTCGACGCTGCACAAGCACGTGTCGTCAGGGGCGTTCCTCGCGCTCAGCGGCCGGCGGCTGCATCTCGAATACGACTTCTCGGCCCTGGACTCACTGAACGCCGGCGTGACGTTCGGGCAGCTCTCGGCCACCGGCAGGAGCATGATGCGCGAGGCCGCCGTCTCGCCGATCCTGCCGACGATGGTGCACGAGCTGTACTGGATCGAGAAGCCGGCGGTGACCGTGTCGGTCCGCTGCGCGCCGGCCCCCGGCTCCGGCCGGAGCGACCCGGACGCGCCGCGGCCGGCGCCGCACCGCCCGCACGAGTTCATCGCGCCGGGCGCCGGGTACCTGCCCGCCGCCTTCCACGACACCTCGAACGTGCAGCGGTGGCTCGACGGACTCGGCATGCTGCGGCGCGCGAACCGCGAGCTGTACCTCGGCGCGCTCGACACGGCCCTGCGCCTGGTGGACTCGATCCACCTCATCCACGTCCTCGACGAACTGTGCGACAACCCCGTCGACGAGGTCTCCGCCCTGCTGGCACGCGCCGACGCGGCGCGGGAGGACGACGAACTGGCGCGCCTGGCCCCTTCGGTGCCCGAGTTCCGCCGCCGCAAGATCTTCTCGCGCGCCTACGCCAAGGGCCCTGACACCCAGCTGCTCGCGGCGCTGCTGTGGGCCGGCGCCGAGGGCGGCGAACTGGCCGCCCTGCTCAAGGCCGAGAAGGTGGCGGACCCGGAGGAGTTCGTGCGCGTCCACGGCGAACGGCTGAGCGCCGTCGACCCCAGGATCGCGCCGTACGCCGAGAGCGCGCGGCGGTCACTGCGATGAACGACGGCTGGGACATCGCGTCGTTCTGGGAGAAGGAGCCGCGCGTCCTCGACGGCCCGCGCCTCGACGAGGAAACGCTGTTCGGCCTCGCCGTCGCGGCGGCGGCCCGGCGCGCCGGGCTGCCCGACCCGCAGGATGTCCGCGTGTTCGCGGACGACGGGACCGTCACCCCGGCCCGGGTGGACGCCTACCTGCCGTCGGCAGGACGCGACGGCAGCTTCGCGCGCTACGCCGAGCGGATGCTCGCCGCGGTCGGCTCCTTCGCCCTGACCATCAATTCGCTCCAGCAGTTCGGCTGGGACTTCTGGCAGACCCTGCGCCGCGCGACCGATCCCGTGCTGGCCGCCGGGGGCTGGTCGGCGGGCGGCGTCGACTGCCACCTCATCGCGTCGGTCTACGGCACCGCCCCGACGCTGGTCCACAAGGACACCGCGGGCGTCTTCACGTACGTCGTGCGCGGCTTCAAACGCTTCTACACCTGGCCCTACGAGGTATTCGCCGGCATCGCGGGCGAGGAGGCGACGCAGCGGCAGGTGAACCTGCCCGCGTCCATCCGCCCCGAGGACCACCTGGACACCGCGACGGTCGTCGAGGGCGGACCCGGCTCCGTTCTGTACTGGCCTTCGGACCGGTGGCACTGCGCGATGTCGGACGGCAGGCTGGCCGTCTCGCTGCACCTCGCGCACTACCAGTGGGACGACCGCCTCGCGCTGCTGCTGCGCCGCGTGCGACGGCTGGCCGCGTCGGAGCTCGGCACCGGCAGGTTCGAGGGCGGGCCGGTGCCCGAGGCCGGCCCCGGCGGCGACCGCTCCACCGACGCGCAGGTCCGCAAGGTCGTGTCCCGGCTCGTCGACGACTCGGCACTCGACCTCGACCTGCGGCTCCGCCGCCTCAAGCGGCGCACCGCCTCGAACTTCGAGGTGATACCCCCGCCGCGGCCGTGTCCCGACCTGTCGGCGACGCCCGGCCCGCTGACCGTGCCGGAGGGGTCGGTGGCGCGGACACTGACCGCCGACGGGGTCACCTACCTCGCGGTCAACGGCCACATCCTGCGGATCACGGGCGGCGCGTGGCTCGACGCGTTCCTGCCCTGGCTCGTCCCCGGCGCCGCGCACAGCCCCGAGGAGTGGGCGAACGCCGCCGCCGCGGCCGGCGGCCCGTCGGGTCCCGAGTGCACGGCGTTCCTGGGCGAACTGGTCAAGCGGGGGGCGCTCACCCCCGGGGAGGCGGACGCGTGAGGCTCAACGACGGCGCGTTCGTCGCGGTCAAGGACGGCCAGCTGATGCTGGGGCACGTCGACCGCCCGTTCGACCTCTGGCGGGCCGACGCCGGCGTGCTCGTCCTCCTCGCGGAGATCGCGCGCGGCACACCGGCCGGGGAACTGCCGGACGCGATGGCCGCCGTGGTGGGCGCGGCCGGCGAGTCGGCCGTGCCCGCCGCCCTGGCGCACCTGCGCCGCGCGCACGTCGTCGCCGACGGCGCCGGCGCGGCGCTGCGCGACGTGAACGCCGAGGTCGCGAAGGTCATCGGCGCGGCGCCCGACCTGCACGCGGACACCGGTTTCATGCGGGCGGCCCGCGCGTGCGAGGGGCTGACCCTCACGTCGGCCGCCGCCCAGTACGCCCTGTGGTCGGCGGTGCGGCACGTGATCGCCGCCGGGGTGCCCGGAGCCCTGGTCGAGTGCGGGGTGTGGCGCGGCGGCAGCATGCTGCTCGCCGCGCTCGCCCTGCTGCGGGACGGCGTGCGCGATCGCGACCTGTTCCTCTTCGACACCTTCGGCTGGAGCTGGGAGCGGACGGGCGAGCACGACGGCTTCATGGAGCCGGGGGGAACGGCGCGGGCCCCGGAGCGCACGCCCGCCGAGGAGGCGCCCGCCGGATCTGCCGCGCCGGGGCCGATGGACGTGGGCGTGTCGGCCGACGAGGTGCACGCGCGGATCACCGCCGCCGGCTACCCGGCGGACCGCGTGCACTGCGTCGCCGGCCTCGTCCAGGACACGCTTCCCGCGCGGGCTCCCGACCGCATCGCCCTGCTGCGGCTGGACACCGACCAGTACGAGTCGACCCTGCACGAACTGCGCGAACTCTACCCGCGCGTGGCCCCTGGCGGGCTCGTCATCATCGACGACTACGGCAAGCTCGCCGGCGCCACCAGGGCCGCGGACGCGTACCTGGCCGGGCTCGACCGCCCGGCCCTGCTCCACCGCATCGACACGCAAGGCCGCATCTTCGTCAAGCCCGATGAGAGGTAGGACCCATGGTTGCTGTCATCGATCACGCCGTGCGCCCGCGGTTCAGCCGTCATGTCTCCTTCGCCCTGGACGACCACGAGGTCAGGATCGAGGACGGCACGTACCGGGCCGCGTTCCCGGCCGGCGGCGTCACGCTGCCCGACCTGGACCGCCTCGCGGCCGGCGTGTCCCCGGACGAGCTGGTCGCCGGCGTCCGCGGCTGGCTCGGGTGCGGCGAGCCGGACGCGATCGCCGTCATCGAGCGCCTGTTCAGCACCGGCCTGCTCGTCGACCCGGAAGCGGCGCGCCTCGACTCCGTTCCCGGCTCCTACGTCGCCTGCCGGCTCGTCGACGCGTTCCGGCGGGAGTTCCCCCGCGTCGTCTCCGGCTCGCCGCTGCTGCGCGACCTGGCCGCCGGGCGCGACCGCGGCCTGGCGCTCGGCTTCCTGCTGGAGACCTACTTCGTGGTCCGGGCCGCGGTCTGGACGACCGACCCCGTTTTCCGGCACCCCATGACCCCGGCCCAGCGCGAGGCCCTGGACGACTTCCGGGCGTCGGAGTCGGGGCACGGCGAACTGCTCCTCGGCGGCTTCTCGGCCGCCGGGTTCGACACCGACGCGCTGCGCCGCAGCCAGGCCGCCGTCGAGACCTTGGCCTACGCGCAGTCCTACGGCGCGTTCGCGTGGCAGGGGGTCGCGGAGTTCGCCGCGTCCCTGGTGCTGCCCGAGGTGCCGGCGCTCGGCGCGGACCCGGCCGCCCCCGGTGTCGACGTGCTCGACCTGATCGAACAGCGACACGGGGTGCCCGGCAGCCTGATCGCCCGGTTCCGGGCCCACGACGCCGAGGACGTCGAGGCCGACCACGGCGGGCTGCCCGGCATCCTGCTGTCGGAGGAACGGGACCTGACGCCCGCGAAGGTGGAACGGCTGTTCGTCGTCCTGCGGCACATGATGGACCTCTACCGCAGCCACCTCGACGCGGTGCACCGGCGCTACGCGCACTGGGACCCGGACGCGGCAGCCGGCCCGGAACTGCCCGACAACGCCCTCCGGTTCTGATCCGGCGAGCACGCCGAGGAAGGCGTTCACCACACGACATGACAGCCACCGGTTTTTACGACGGTCTCATCGGGACCGTGTACGCTTCCGCGATCGCCGACCAACACTTCGGTGAGGACGCGGTGTTCGCCCGGGTCGTCGCCCGCGCCGGCGGTACCGCGCTCGAACTGGGCAGCGGCACCGGGCGCCTGCTGCTGCGCCTGCTCGGCGCGGGGCACTCCGTGCACGGGCTGGAGATCTCCGAGGAGATGACCGCCCGGTGCCGGGCCGCCGCGGCACGCCAGGGGCTCAGCCCCGTGGTGCACCGCGGCAGCTTCGCGCCCCTGGACGGGGCGCTGAGCGGGTACGCGGCGATGTACTGCCCGCTCAACGCGTTCAGCTTCGTCATCGACGACGAACTCGCCCGCGCGTCACTGCGCGGCTACGCCGCCGCGCTCGAAACGGGCGGCACGCTCGCGATCACCGGATCGGCCGGCGACCCGGCCGCGCTGCGCGCCACGGCCGGCTGGGTGCGGCGGCCCGACGTTCCCGTCGACGAGGCCCACGTCGCCAGGGTCGAGGAGCGCCGCACGGCCGAGGCGGCGGGACGGCACCTGCGGGTCGAGCGGATCGTCGAGCTCGTGGACGCCGCAGGGACGGTCCGCGCGCGCCAGGAGGGCACGCAACTGCGCCGGCTGCGGCCGATGTCGGAGCTCGCGGAGCTGTTCGACGAGGCGGGGTTCACCGATCTGCACGCCATCGGCGACGACGCCGACCACGTCATGACGGGCCGGAAGAGATGAGGGCCGCGACGCCACCGGGCGAGGGCCGCGGCCGGACGGCCGCCGCGGTCTTCCTCGTCGCCGTGTTCGTCTCGGCCATGGGCGACGAGATCGCGGCGATCGCCGTCCTGGTCGAGATCGCGGGCAGCGAGCAGTCGCTGCTCGTCGCCGCCCTGCTGATCCTCCAGATCGCCCCGGCCGTCCTCCTCTCCCCCCTGGCCGGCTCGCTGCTCGACCGCCGGGACGCGGCGCGGGTGCTCGCCCTCGCCTCGCTCGTCCAGGCCGTCGTCCTGCTGGCGATGAGCGCGTGGCCGAGCACGCCCGGCCTGATCGCCGGCATGGCGGTCGTGGGGGTGTGCGCGGCGGTCGCCACACCCGCGGTCATCGTGCTCATGCCCCTCCTCGCCGGGGAGGCGTTCCCCGCCCGCGCCAACGGGCTGCTGGAGTCGAGCCGTGCGGCCTCGACCCTGCTCGGTCCTGTCATCGGGGGCGTCCTGGTGGCGGCCGTGGGGATCAGGGTCGCGCTGCTCGTCGACGCCGTGTCGTTCCTGCTGGCCGCGTGCGCCATCGCCCTCGCGCGCGTGCACCGGCCGGTGGAACGGGGCGAAGGCCCCTGGTGGAAGGGCGCGACGGACGGGCTGACGTTCCTGGCCCGCCAGCCGCGGCTGCGCGCGGTGCTGCCCGTGGTCGTGTTCACCGTGTCGGCCAGCTCGATGGTCAACGTCGCCATGGTGTTCTTCGTGCGGGACGCACTGGACGCGGGAAGCGCGCTGCTCGGCCTGCTGACCGCCGCGTGGGGCGCGGGCGCGCTCGCGGGGGCCGCCCTGGCCACCCGCAGGGAATGGGAAACGCCGGAACGCGCCGTCCTGTTCGGCGCGGCGGGCATGGGCCTGGCGATCCTGCTGTTCGGCGCGGTCGCCGTGGCCGGCGTCACGCTCGTGATGGCGTTCGCGGCCGGCGTGGCCAACGCCTACCAGAACATCGCGATGCGCACCTCCGTCCAAGTGCGAACGCCGAAGGAGCTGCTGGGCCGGGCCCACGCCGCGGCGGGCTCCGTGGTGAACACCTTCTTCCTCGTCGGGTACGCCATCGGGGGCGTGTTCGCCGCGAGCGACGCCAGGGCCACGTTCCTCGTGGCCGGTGCGGTGACGGTGGTCGCCGCCTGCGCCGGGCTCGCCATGGGGGACGTCCGCCTCCGCCCGGCGGCGACGCGGGACCGCGTCGGCAGCGAAAGCGCGGGCGGCTGATGCCGGCGGCCGTTCGCCTGGGGAACGCGCGGGCCTCGGTCCGCGTGGTTCCCGACAGCCCCTACAGCGTGGTCTGCGTGGCCGTGGACCGCGGGTACCTCGACGACCCCCCGGCCTGCACCGGCCTCGCCCACCTGTTCGAGCACGTGTGGTTCGCCCGCGACCCGGATCTCGGCACGCTCGCCTGGGGCGAGACGCGCGAGAACGCGGTGCTGCTCCACCACGCCTGCCCGCCGGAGGAGGTGGCCGCAGTGGTGGACGCCGTCGCCCGCCGGCTCGACGACGGCGACCGCAGGGCGACGGCACCGCACATCGCCGCCGCCCGGGCCCTGATCGGTCTGGAGCGGCGCGGCCTGCGCGAGGACCGCCTGCGCGGATTCCCCCGGCTCGACATCGCCCGTGCGCTGCGCGGCGACCGGACGTTCGACCCCGTCGCCGTCACGGCCGCCGGGCTCGACCCGCCCGCGGTGGCCGACGCGATCCGCCGGTTCCCCGCCGGCCGGGCCCACGCCCTGGCCGTGGTGGGCCCCACCGCCTCGCCGACCGCCGACGACCTCGCCCGCCTGCTCGCCGGAGCGGTGCCCGGCGCGGTGCCCGGCGGGGACCGCGCCACGGGCCCGCCGGCCCTCCTGCCGCGGGAACGGCGGGCCCCGGAGGAACCGCGGGACGCGGGGGGCGGCGACGCCGGGGCGTGCGCGAGGGCCTGGGTCCTGCCCAGCGGCCCCGAGGTCGCGGCGGCGGCCTGGCTCGGCGGCAGCCTGCTCGAACGGCGTTCCTGGCCCGCCCCGCTGCGCTGGGCCTCCGGCCGCGTCGTCTCGCCGCGCGGTGTGGCGCCGGTGCGCGGCGGGCAGCTGTACGCGGTCGCGGCGGGAACGGCACCGGCCGGCACCGCCGCACGCCGTCCCAACCTGGTGGACGACGTCCTGCTGCCCGCGCTGCACGGGCCGTCGGACGACCTGCGCCTGGCCCGGGAGGCCGTGGCGGCGACACGCTTCGACACCGCGGAACTCGCCGCCATCGACGCACTCGACCTGCTGGCGCCCGGCCGCGCCGGCCGGCACGACGACGTGCTCGACGCGGTGCGCCGGGCCGACGCGGGCACCCTGCGCGCGTTCGGTGAACTCCTCGCGTCGAGTCCGTCCGCGGCGTTCCGCGCCCGTCCGGGGACGGCGTCGTGGTGAGCCGGCCGGTCGAGCCGTCCGCCGCCCGCGACGGCACCGTGTGCGGCGTCCAGCGGTACGACGCGATCCGCAGCCTGCGGTGCTTCGGCACGGCCGGGCCGCGGCCACGCATGCGGGTGGAGGTCACGGGCGCGTTCCCCGGCCGCGCCGGTGACGGCATCGTGCGCGACGCCCTGGTGATTCCGCGCGTTCTCGACTTCTGGGCGGGACGCGGCTCACCGCGCGTGCTGGCGGACCACGGCACGCCGCGGGGGGTGGAGGTGACGCCTCCCGCCATCGATCCGCCGGCCGTATGGCGGGACGCCGCTGTCCTGCACGCCGCGGTGCGGGAGGCGCTCGTCCACACCGTCAGGGACGACGGCGCGGACCGCGCCCTGGTCCGCGCCGTCGCCGCGCGCACGCGGACGTCCCACGACATCGCGGCCCTGGCGACCCGGGCCTTCCGGGCTGCCGAGCCGACCCCGGACGAGCCCACCCGGCTGCGCTCCGACCGGCTCGCCGCGCGTGTACTCGACGACGCGCGCCGCCTGTTGGACAACGCGCCGGTCCACGCCCCCCGAATCGCCGCCGGGGTGGCCATCACCGCGGGTCGGCCCCAGGGCCCGGGCCGGGCGGGCGGCGCCATGCCGGGCGACCTGGCGATCCGCCTCCCGCGCGGCCTGGCACCCCGCGCGTGGACGGAGGTCGAGTCACCGCGCGCCGAACTCGCCCACGTCCAGATCCGCCGCCCGATCCCCAGGATCGGCACCGTGCGGGCCCTCGCGGCGGTCCTCGTCGCGAACCAGGCCGCCTTCGGCCCCTACAGCTCGGCCGTCGACGGCGTCGTCCGCGTGCGGGAGGCGTTGACATACCTCTGGGACTGCGTGATCGACCTCGGGCACGGGGAGTTCGTCATGCTGGCGGCACCCGACGCGGCGGACGCCGACCGGCTGATCGCCCTGGTGCGCGGGGCGCACGAGGAGGTCGGGACGGCGCACGCGCTCGCCACGGCCCGGCGCATCGCGCGCACCGCGCTGCTGCGCCGCACCGGGCCGCCCGACCAGGGGCTCGCCCTCCAGTCAGAGGCTCAGCAGTCCTGCCTGCCGGCGGAGTTCGTCGCCTCGCTGCTCGCCGCGCTGCGGGATGTGACCGCGCGGGAGGTCGACGCGGCCCTGCCCGCGGTCCTCGCCGAGCCGCTGTCCGTGACGCTGGTGGTCCCCTCGGCCCGCTGAGGCCACCGGGACCCGTGTCCGCGCCGGGCGCCCTCGCCGCCCGGCGCGGGCCGGGCGGTCAGCGCCCGGTGGTCGCCGCGTCGCCGCCCGCCGGGGGCCGGCGGCGGTACCCGGCGGCGCCCGACCGGTCCACCAGGCCCTGGTCGGCGAGCAGCCGGCGCAGGCCGGCGACATCGTCGCCCGCCTGCCCGAGGATCTCGTTGACCTCGGTCTCGGTCAGCGACCTGTCCTCGGGCAGCAGCTCGGCCAGGGCGCGGGCCATCGCGCCGAGGTCGTCCGGGTTCTTGGGCAGAGCGGAGACGCGCCCGTGGGTCAGGTAGCGGCGCAGCGGGGACCCGGGTGGGACGACCTGGCACAGCGCGGTGAACTCGGCCACCGCGGCGGCGAGTTCGCCGAGACGTGCGGTGTCGGCCGTCAGCTCCCCGCCGTGCCGGTCGAGCAGGCCGGCCTCGGTGAGGCGCACGACCTCCTTGGACACCGTCCGCACATCGAGGCCGAGCCGCCCCGCGACGTCGGACAGCCCGGCCGGGCCGGAGGCCGCGTTCAGTTCGGTGACGGTGTGCAGCAGGGCGAGCCGCCGGCCGTTGGACAGCGCGAGCAGCGCGTCGGCCGCGTCGCTGAGAGCGGCGGACCCCGGGCGCCTGGGCGAACGAGCGGTGACGGACATGGAGTTACCCTAACGCCGCACCGCGCGCGACGGCATGGGGCGCGTACCGGCCCGCGGTCCGGCCCCGCCGGGCCGTCCGCACCCGCCGCCGACCGCCCCGCGGCCGGTCAGGACCGGCCGCCGGCGCGCAGCAGGCGGCGCAGTCCGAGCACCACGAGCAGGGCGAGGACGACCGCGGTCGTCACCCCGACGGACAGTTCGCCCCCGCCCCCGTCCCCGTCCCCGCCCCCGTCGCTCTCGCCGTCACCGCCGTCACCGCCCGTTCCGCCGCCCCGCCCGTCGTCGCCCTCCTCCGGGTCCTCCGCCCCGCGCGCGCTGTCCGGCAGCAGGTCGCCCGCGAGCCCGACCGGCTCCACCCGGCTGCCCTCGCCCTCGGTGCCGAACATCAGCGTCCGCCCGTCGGTCGTGAACGTGACGGACTCGCCCTGCCGCTGGACCGGCGGTATCACCCGGCGCTCGACCGGTTCCGGCACGCCGTCCGCGAAGCGGTACATCCGGGCCGTGAAGTAGCCGCGGAGCAGCAGCCGCGAACCGTCCGGCGAGAACGCGCCGTCCGTCACCCACAGGTCGATGTCCGCCTGCCGCTCGAAGACGTTCACCTCGGTCTCGGACAACTCCTCCGGGCCCGCGTACAGCGCGGCCCCGCCGTCCTGCTTCTTGCTGACGATGTACACGCGGCCGGTCACCGGATGCGCCATCAGCGCCTCGGCGTCCCTGGGCCCGTCCGAGTACGCCACCCGGTGCACGACCGGGGTCACGGTGGCGTCGGCCAGCTGCTCGGGCTCCGGCAGGCGGTAGACCCACACCTCGGGCCACGCGCCGTCGTAGTTGTCCCCGATGTCGCCGACGTACAGGGTGCCGTCCGGGCCGGCGGATATCGCCTCCAGGTCGCGGCCCTCCACGCCGGACAGCGTCACGGTCGCGACCGTCTCGCCTGTGGCCCCGTCGACCGCGTACAGGTTCGGGGCCGCGTCCTGGTCGTTGTGGGTCCAGTAGACGCCGGGGTGCAGGCGGCTGGCCACGAGGCCGCTCGACTCGGTGACGCGGGGATCGGCGATCGTGAACGCGGGCGGTTCCTCGGCGCGGGGCGCGGCGAGGGCGGCGGGCGCGGCGGCGAACAGCACGCACGCGAGGCCGCCGGCGGCGGCCCGCGACATCGGGAACCGCGACGGAGTCCGGGAGAGCATGCCCCCAAGCCTGCCACCGGCCCACCCCCGGCGGTCCCGCCCGGGTCCTACGAGCGCCGGGCCCGCCGGCGGGTGAGTGTTCGCGCTGATGATCGTTTACCCGACAACGCGCATATTCGCGTCGTCCCGTGGACGGGCTCCGCGCAGCGGCTCTAACGTCGTCCGTGCACAGGAGGCGGTCCTGTCCCGGAAAGGGGAACCATGGCGCGAGGCGATCTGACCCGACTCACCGGAAAGGCCGGCGGCCCCAACTGCGACGATGACGACTGCCCGAACGTCTACCTGGACGAGGCGGACGGCAGCATCGTCGTGCAGGGGCACCAATGCCCCGCATTCCGGCCCCCGGACGGCGAGGTCCTGGCGAGGATTCCCGCATCCGTCCTGAAGGAGGCGGTCCATGCTCTTGGATGGTGAGAGCTGGCGCGAGTTCTTCGACGGCTTCGCGCGGGAAGCGTGGCGATTCGAGGCGCAGCCCGCCTATTCCATGCCCAGGGAGCAGGAGAACGTCGCGCGCTTCCTGAGAGGTGAAGCGAAACCGGCAGACCACAACAGGCGCTGGCACGAGCGCGTGCGGGGGTTCGTCACCTCGGGACGCAGGATCGGACGCGTCCGTGTCGTCCGCCGGCCATTGACCGCTTACCAGCGGTACCAATTCGCATGGGGCATTCCCGGAAACATCACCGCCGGAGAGGACATCCGCGTACTGGACGTGACCCATGACGACCACGGTCTCCCGCTCACCGGTCAGGACTGGTGGTTGTTCGATGACACGCGTCTGGCCCACTTGAATTTCCGCCCGGACGGCACACAGATCAACCGCAAGGTCTACGAAGGCGACCTCGCACCATTCCGGGAATGGAAGCGGATTGCCTTGAAGCATTCCGTCTCTTTCGAGGAGTACGTGCAGGGCCTTGACGTTTGACCCGCAGCAACTCGGCCGGTCGAAGACCGACCTGGCCGAAACACTCCGCACGCTTCGCAGAAGAGCCAACCGCACCCAAGTATGGCTGGCCCAGCGCTGCAAGATGTCCCAGACCAAGCTCAGCAACATCGAGAACGGCCGGGCCACGCCCAGCCTTGTCGACGTCGAACTGCTGTTGAGCGCCCTCGGTCCACCCGCCGGCATCGCGGCGGAAGTGAGGACGCTGGCAAGGCTGGCCAATACGGAGTGGCAGGGCAAGCGGGTGTCGTGGCGCAGAGGGATTGACAAGCGCCAAGCGGAGTTGGCCGGCCTCGAACAGAAGTCGAGTGCCTTCCGCTATTTTCTGCCTGCGATGGCAACAGGCTTGCTGGCCACCCCGGAATACATCAGAGCCAGCCTGACCCACTCCCCGGGCGACACCTCCAGGACTGTCGCCAGAAAACTGGAGCGGCAGGCCGTACTGCACGACAGCACGAAACGGTTCACATTCTTACTGACCGAGCAAGCCGTTCGGTGGGCCATCGCTCCACCACAGGTCATGGCCGCGCACATCGACCGGCTGGTGTCACTGTCCCATCTACCGAACGTGCGTATTGGCGTGATTCCTACGGGTGCGACCATGTCCAGAGGGCCCATGAACACCTTCACCGTCTATGACCGGCGCCTGGTAACCGTCGAGACTTTCACCGGACGCATGGTCTTCCAGGACCCCAGGGACGTCGCAGAACACCTGAGCCTGTTCGACGCGTATACGCGTCACGCTCATTTCGCGGACAGCGCCCGGAAGCTCATGGAGGAATGGGCCGACGCCTACCGTTCATGATTTTCACCCGACAACAGAAATATCGGCCCTCCCTGCCTGGTATCGGGTGGACCATGGTTCGGACGCATACTGCGGGAGGAGACGAAACCATGGACCTCTACAGCATTTCCGGCTCGGGGGCACAGCCCCGGGCCTACTGCGGCGGGAATCTCGGGAGCGAGCACGAGACGTGCGTGCGGCTCGCGGAGTTGCCCGGCGTCGACGGGTGGGCGTTGAGCGACAGCAAGGACAGCGGCGCGGGCCGTGAGCTGCGCTTCACCACCGCCGAACTCGACGCGTTCGCGCGTGGCTGGGCCGTCGAGCGCGGCTTGACCCCGTAGCTTTCCCCCACCCACCGACCGGGCGGGCCGCTCGGCCCAGCGGCGGGCGGCCCGCCCATCCCCATGAGGACGACACTGGTGACGAGTTGGTCAGGACACTGGCACGGCTACGGTCCGTGGAGCGGCAGCCGCGACACCTACGGGCAGGAGCCTCTGCGCCGACCGGGTCGCGGGGCGGACGACCCGCGGACGCAGGCGTTCCTCGCCTCGACGCTGCCGCCGCTGATGACCGGTCACTGGTTGCTGCGCCGGGCGCAGACCGCGCGGGAGCGCACGTGGGACGCCGTGGCAGGCGCCCTCGGCTGGTTGGCGGAGACCCACGCCGGCGCTCCACCGGCCACGCGCCCGGACGGCGGCCCGTCCTGCCTGCCGCTGCGCGCGAGGCTCGCGCACGCGCGTGACGGCCTTCCCCGCGGGGTGGACGTCGCGTGGGTGTACTACCTCGCCTCCCGGAACCTGGTCTCCTACGCGGTCGTCTGCTGCCCGAACCGCTTCCATCCCGCGGTCCCGTGCCCGCTGCCGCCCGGCCGGGGCGGCGCGGGACAGCACTTGCCGACGAGCGGCGCACCGAGTTGGCTGGAACCATGAGGTACACACAGCTGGGACGCACGGGACTGAAGGTGAGCCGGCTCGTGCTCGGCACGATGAACTTCGGGCCGCTCACCGACGAGGCCGACAGCCACGCGATCATGGACGCGGCCCTCGACGCGGGGATCAACTTCTTCGACACGGCCAACGTCTACGGCGGTGACGGGCACCGCGGCAGGACCGAGGAGATCCTGGGCTCGTGGTTCGCCGGCGGCGGCGAACGGCGCGACAAGGTCGTCCTGGCCACCAAGGTCTACGGCAACATGGCGGGCGACCGGCCCTGGCCCAACCACGACCGGCTCTCGGCGGTCAGCATCCGCCGGAACGTCGAGGCCAGCCTGAAGCGGCTGCGGACCGACCACATCGACCTCTACCAGTTCCACCACGTCGACCGGGAAACGCCGTGGGAGGAGATCTGGCAGGCGATCGACGTCCTGGTGCAGCAGGGCAAGGTCCTGTACGCCGGTTCGTCGAACTTCGCCGGCTGGCACATCGCGCAGGCCAACGAGGCCGCCGCGCGGCGCGGCTCGCTCGGCCTGGTCAGCGAGCAGTGCCTGTACAACCTGGCGGAACGCCGCGCCGAGATGGAGGTCCTGCCGGCCGCGGAGAGCTACGGCCTCGGCGTGATCCCGTGGTCGCCGCTCCAGGGCGGGCTGCTCGGCGGCGCGCTCCGCAAGGAGCGCGAGGGCGGCGGCTCCCGCAGCGGTGGCGGCAGGTCGGCTTCCGCGCTCACCGACGAGACGCGGCGCGCGCAGGTGCGTGCCTACGAGGACCTGGTCGCCGAACACGGCCTCGACCCCGGCGAGGTGGCCCTCGCGTGGCTGCTGACCCGCCCGGCCGTGACCGGCCCGATCGTGGGGCCGCGGGTCCGCGCGCAGCTCGACTCGGCGGTGCGGGCCGTCGCGCTCGACCTGCCGGACGACCTGCTCAAGGGCCTGGACGACATCTTCCCCGGCACCGGGCCCTCGCCCGAGGCGTTCGCCTGGTAGCACGCGCACGCGGCGGCACGCGGACGGCCCGCCGACGCGGCGGCAGGCGAACGGCGCGCCGGACCGGGCGGCAGCGCCCGGGCGCGCACGCGCGCCGCACCGGGCTCCCGACCGCCCCGGGGTGTACCTGGCACCACCCCGGGGCGGGGGGCAGGGACCCGTGCGCGAGGGGTCCCAGACGGCTGTCCCGGCAGGCGGCCGGGGCCGAAGACTTGCCCGGGTGACAACGAACATCGAGATGGCGCGGGGTGCCGACGCCGCGCCGGCAGAGGCCGGCCGGCGGGGGACCCCCAACGGCAGTGACTTCGCCCGGCTCTCGCGGCGGATCGTCGAAGCGGGGCTGATGGAACGGCGGCCCGGGTACTACACGGTGCGGATATCGCTGGTGACCGTGGCGTTCGTCGGCTCGTGGGTCGCGTTCGCCCTCCTGGGGAACACCTGGTGGCAGCTGCTCGTGGCGGCGTTCATGGCGGTCGCCTTCGGGCAGGTCGCCCTGGTGATGCACGACATGGCGCACCGGCAGATCTTCCGCACGCGGCGGCCGAGCGAGATCGGCGGCCGGCTGTACGGCAATCTCGGGATCGGGATGTCGTACGGCTGGTGGATGAACAAGCACACCCGGCACCACGCCAACCCCAACCACGAGGAACTCGACCCGGACGTCGCCCCCGACATCCTGGTGTGGTCCCAGGAGCAGGCCAGGGCGGCGAAGGGGCTGCCGCGGTTCATCGGCCGGATCCAGGGCTGGATCTTCTTCCCGCTGCTGACGCTCGAAGGCTTCAACCTGCACGTCGCCAGCTTCCGCGCGCTGCGCTCCTCCTCGATGAAGCGGCGCTGGCTCGAAGGCTCGCTGCTGACCGCGCACGTGGTGATCTACGTGGGCGTCCTGTTCACCGTCCTGTCGCCCGGCAAGGCCGTGGCCTTCGTCCTGGTGCACCAGGCGGTCTTCGGCGTCTACCTGGGCTGCTGCTTCGCCCCGAACCACAAGGGCATGCCCACGCTCACCGGCGACGACCGCCCCGACTTCCTGCGCCGCCAGGTGCTCACGTCGCGGAACGTCACGGGCAGCCCGTTCAAGGACATCGCGCTCGGCGGGCTCAACTACCAGATCGAGCACCACCTCTTCCCCTCGATGCCCACCCCGCACCTGCGCAAGGCCGCGCCGATCGTGCGCGACTACTGCGCGGAGATCGGCGTTCCGTACCACGAGACAGGGCTGTTCGCCTCGTGGGGCGAGGCGATCCGGCACCTGCACTCCGTCGGGGTGCCGATCCGGGACCGGCAGGACGCGTGAGATACGGCCGCCGGGCCCGCGCGGGCGGGCCCGGCGGAGCCGGCACTAGCCGAAGACCGCCGCCAGGGCCACCACGGCGAGGAGCACGACGAGGGCTGCGCTGACGATCCGGGTGCGTGTTTTCGCGTTCACGGTGTTCACGGTACGCCCAGCGGCCACGCGGCCCGTTCCGAGTACCGGTGGTCCGCCTCGCTGCGCATCAGCACCAGCCGCCCCACCCGCCACGTCCGGCCGGCGAAGCCGCCGAGCGCGGCGGCCAGCGCCCCGAGCGGCGGCCCCGGGACGGCGGGCCCGGGGGCCGCGCCACGGGCCGCGAGCGCCAGGGTCAGGTGCGGGCGGTACGCGTCGAACCCGCCGACGGCGGGCCCGGCCGCGGACGCCGCGACCGCCAGGTCGTGCAGGGCCGCGGTCTGCCCGGCGAGGCCGGCCCACAGCACCCGTTCCCCGAACGTGCCGCCGCCCGCGAGCCGCAGCACGAACGGCTCCCGCGCCGCCGCCACCGCGGCCAGCCGCTCGTGCAGCCCCGGCAGCCGTTCCTCCCCGACCTCGCCGTAGTAGGCGACCGTCACGTGCCAGCCCGCGGGGTCGGTCCAGCGCAGGCCGGCCGGCTCCGCCGGCGCGGGCCGCCGCCCGGCCGGCTCGCGAGCCGCCGCCACGGCCGCGCGCAGCTCGGCGACGGCCTCCCGTGGCGGCACTGCCGCGGCGAACAACCGCATACGCGCCCCCTCCTTCCGCGTCCTCACGCTCACTCGGCGCGGTCGCCGGCACCCTTCCGGCGGCCACCGCCGTACTCCAGAATGACGCACCATGCGCATACGGCAGGGCTCAACGGCGGAACTTCCTCTGGTACTCGGCATGCTCGACGGGGCGGTCGCCTGGCTCGCGGCCCGGGGCCGCACCGGCCAGTGGGGCACCCAGCCGTGGTCGGCGCGCCCCAAGGCGGTGGAGCGGGTCCGGGAGATCCTCGCCTCCGGCACCGTGTGGATCGCCGAGGTCGAGGGCGAACCGGCCGGCACCATGACCCTCACCCCCTCCCCCGGTCCCTACCTGGCCCCCGCGGACGAGCCCGAGGTGTACGTGCACCTGCTGGCCACCGACCGCGCGTTCGCCGGCCGCGGCGTGGGCGCGGCCCTGCTGGCGCACGCCGTCGACGAGGCGCGGCGCCA
The DNA here is from genome assembly GCF_020410765.1 of Streptomyces marincola. NCBI lineage: Bacteria > Bacillati > Actinomycetota > Actinomycetes > Kitasatosporales > Streptomycetaceae > Streptomyces > Streptomyces marincola. Next base: position 2,921,738 of record NZ_CP084541.1, read on the forward strand.
GGGCGTCGACCTCGTGCGCGTCGACTGCTACGCGGGCGACGACGGCCGGCTCGTCGACTACTACCGCGGCCAGGGGTTCACGGCCGCGGAACGTTTCGACGTCGACGGGTGGCCCGGCATGCTGCTCACCCGGCGGGTGTCCGCCGGGTGAGCCGCCCACGCGGCGTGGGTCACGCCGCCGCGAGCTCCTCGGGGTCGCGCGGCACGAGCGCCACGCCCCGGCTCCCCGCGCGCAGGCTGATCCGCAGCCTCAGCCCGCCGATGCGGGCCAGCACGAGCGCCACGCCCACCGCGGCGCCCGCGCACAGCGCGCCGCCCGTGAACAGGCCGATCCTGGCGCCGAACGTGTCGGTGAGCCATCCCATGAGCGGGCCGCCGAAGGGGGTGCCGCCGACGAAGACCATCATCATGAGGCTGATGACGCGACCGCGCATCGCCGGGTCGCTGTGCAGCTGTATGCCGGCGTTGGCGGTGACCTGGAACGTCATGCTCACCAGGCCGATCGCCGGCATCAGCAGCGCGAAGACCAGGAACGTCGGCGCGAACGCGGCCACCATCAGCACGACGCCGAACAGCAGCCCGGCCGCCACCGTGAACCGCATGCGCCGGCTCCCGCGCCGCGCCGCGAGCAGCGCGCCGGCCACGGAGCCGGCGGCCATCAGCGAGTTCAGCAGGCCGTAGGTGCCGGCGTCGGCGTGGAAGACGTGGTCGGTGAACGCGACCAGCCAGATCGCGAAGTTGTAGCCGAAGGTGCCGGCGAACCCGAGCAGCACGATCGGCCACAGCAGCTCAGGACGCCCGCCGACGTACCGCAGGCCCTCGCGGAGCTGGCCCTTGCCGCGCGGGGCGCGTTCGGTCGGGGTCAGCTCCGAGGTGCGCATCATCAGCAGGGCGACGATGGGCGCGATGAAGGACAGGCCGTTGAAGAGGAACGCCCAGCCGCTGCCGACGCCCATGATCACCACGCCCGCGACGGCGGGGCCGATGAGCCGGGCGGACTGGAAGTTGGCCGAGTTCAGGGAGACGGCGTTGCGCAGCAGGTGCGGGCCGACCATCTCGGAGACGAACACCTGCCGGGCCGGGTTGTCCACGACGGTCGCGAGGCCGACGACGAACGCGAGCGCGTACACGTGGTAGACGTGCACCTGGCCGCTGAGCGTCAGCGCGGCGAGCACCAGTCCGGTGAGCCCGAGCAGGACCTGGGTGCCGAGCATCAGCTTGCGCTTGTCGAACCGGTCGGCGAGCACGCCGCCCCACAGTCCGAACAGCAGCATCGGCAGGAACTGGAGCGCCAGCGTGACGCCGACGGCGGCGGCCGAGCCGGTCAGCTCGTGCACCAGCCAGTCCTGGGCGATGCGCTGCATCCAGGTGCCGATGTTGGACACCGACGAGCCGAAGAAGTGCAGCCGGTAGTTGCGTATCCGGAAGGAACTGAAGGTGGATATCTTGTCGGTCGCGGTCAGGGATGCGGGTGCGGAGCCTGCTCCGGGTCCCGGACTCAAGGGGAACTCTCCTTCGTGCTGTTCGTCCTGTCTCTCCTACAGGTGCGCAAGCTTGTGGAGCACCGGCGCGGCGGCGCGCAGTGCGGCCCACTCCTCCTCGTCCAGCTCCCCGGCCAGCTCGGCCAGCCAGGCGTTCCGCTGACTGCGGCTGGCCGCCAGCATCTCCTCGGCCTGATCGGTGGCGGCGACGAGCTTCTGCCGCCGGTCCTCCGGGTGCGGTTCGAGCGCGACCAGGGCGCGCTCCTGGAGCAGGGCGATGATCCGGGTCATGGACGGCGGCTGGACGTGCTCCTTGCGCGCCAGCTCGCCCGGCGTCATCGGCCCGCAGCGCGCGAGCGTGCCGAGCGCGGACAGCTCGGCGAGACTCAGTGTCCGGTCCACGCTCAGGTGGCGCATCCGGCGGGACAGCCGCAGCACGCCGATGCGCAGTGTGTTCACCGCGTCCGTGTCGTCCGGCTCGTCCGGCTTCCCGTTGGGCATCAGCACCGCCATCGCTCATTAGCTTGCCTAACGAAATATAGGACGAACGGCGGTCGCTGTACATTCCCGTGCGCCCGTTCGAGTGACCCGCGTCTCGTAGCTCGCCTCCGGGCCGCCGCGGCCAGGTCGGTAGGCTGCGGGCATGCGCTGGGGTGATCTGACGGACGGCAAGCGGGAGGCTCCCGAGCCCCTGGAGGGCAACGTGGTGGCCACCGTGCTCACCGGGACCATCGTGTGGGCCGTGCTGTTCGCGGCCCAGGCGCCGTTCTGGGGCTGGTACGCCGACCGCGGGCACGAGTGGTGGCTCTGGACCTGCCTGGCGGGCACCGGCCTCGGCCTGTTCGGCCTGTGGTTCGTGCGCCGCCGCGAAGCCGCCCTGGCCAGGGACCGGGACGCCGGCGACGGCGGCCGGCCGGACTGACCCGGCCGCCGGGCGCCCCGGGGCGCGTTCCGCGGGGAGGGCCGGGCGCGTGCTCAGGGAATGGCCTCGATGCGTTCCATGTGCTCCTCGCCCCAGGCGCCGAGCGGTTCGAGCGCGGTGTTCAGCGAGCGGCCGAACTCGGTCAGCGAGTACTCCACCTTCGGCGGCACCTGCTGGTGCACCTCGCGGTGCACCAGGCCGCTCGCCTCCATCTCCCGGAGCTGGAGGATCAGCATGCGCTCGCTGATGCCGGGCACGGCCCGCCGCAGCGCGCCGAAGCGCACGGGCCCCTCACCCAGCGAGAAGAGGATCAGCCCCTTCCACTTGCCGCCCATGACGGCGATCGCCGCGTCGAGTCCGCATGTGAAGCTCCGCTGTCTCATCGGCCCTCCCGCTGACGTCCGCCGACGCCCGCCCACTGACAGAAATGTTGGTACCGCACAAAAATGTAGGTACTTGATGGGGAGTAAGTAAAGCCCCAGCATGGAGACTCCGTCACCGACAGGAACTGGAGCCACACATGATCTGGGACAGCCGCACGCCCGTGACCGTCATCGGACTCGGGGCGATGGGCACGGCGCTGGCGCGTGCGTTCATCGAGGCGGGGCACCCGACGACCGTCTGGAACCGCACGCCCGGCAAGGCCGCGCCGCTCGTGGCCAAGGGCGCGGCGCACGCCCCGGCGGTGGCGGACGCCGTCGCGGCGAGTCCGCTCGTCGTCGCGTGCCTGACGGGGTTCGAGGACACCCGCGAGGCCCTCGGGCCGGCCGGGAGCACGCTGGCGGGGCGCGCCCTCGTCACCCTCAACAGCGGCACCCCCTCCGGCGCGCGCGAGACGGCCGCCTGGGCCGCGGCGCACGGGGCGCGCTTCCTCGCCGGCGCGGTCAAGAACGTGCCCTCGGCCGTCGGGGCGAAGGACACGTTGCTGTACTACAGCGGCGACGCGTCCGTGTTCGACGAGCACAGGGCGACCCTTGAGGTGCTGGGCGGCGACACCGTACTCCTCGGCGAGGAGGCCGACCTCGCCGCGCTGTACGAGTCGGCGGTGGGCGCGACTCTGCTGCCCGCGCTCGTCGGCTTCTTCCAGGGCGCCGCCGCGCTCCAGGCGCGCGGGCTCCCGGTGAGCAGCATGGTCGGGTTCTCCGAGGCGTGGTTCGACATGATCAAGTCGCTGCTGCCCGTGTACGCGCGGGAGATCGACAGCGGCGACTACAGCGACGCCGCCTCGTCCGTGAACCTCTTCCTCACCGCGCGGGCCCACGACGAGGACCTGACCAGGGAGACGAACGTCGACACCACGTGGGCCCTGCCGCTGCACGACCTGGTGCGGCGGGCGGCGGACGCGGGCCGCGGCGACCAGAGCATCGCGGCCCTGACCGAGGTGCTCAGGCGGCCCCGCGCGGCGTGAGCCGCCGCCGAGCGAGACGCCCCGACGGGGAATCGAGCGGGGACGCCTCGGCCCGGGCGGCCGGGCCGCGGAGGACGAGTGACGCCGCCGGACGGACGGCGGCCGAACGGCCCGCGGCCCGCGCTCAGCAGGGGGCGCGCCAGGCGTCGAGGTCGAGGCGCTTGGCCATCGAGCTGAGGCCGAGCCTCGTCGTCTCCGCGCAGAACTCCTCGGGCTCCAGCGCGTACTCGACGTGGAAGACGGCCTTGCCCGCGTCGATGAACGGCGTCAGCGCCGCGCACTCACCGAACTCGGCGCACTCCTCGTTGACCGCGAAGTCGAAGTCCCCGACCAGCTCGGGGATCTGCGGCAGGTCGTTCTTCAGCCCCACCGAGAGGCCGCGTTCGTGGGCGAGGTCCGCGACCATGCGGTTGTAGGCGAGCTGGTCGCCCGCGGTGAGCGGGAAGCCGGTCTCGTTCAGCCAGCCGTCGAGCAGGTCGGGCTCGACCGCGTCGAACCCCTTGTCCCGGCACAGGTCGAAGCGCGCGGCGAGCAGCGGGCGCAGCGCGTCCCGCTGCCTGATGTCGAGCCACCGCTCGCCCTCCCAGCCGTTGCCCTCGCCGAGCAGCCCGGCGGGGAACGCGTCCCGGTCCGGGCGGAAGTCCTCCCACGCCCCGGCGTTGACGTAGCAGATCACGCGCACGCCCCGGTCGTGCAGGGCGGCGACGTCCGCCGCGGACGCCTCGAAGGCGTCGATGTCGTAGACCGGCACGTCGACCCCGAGGTCGAGGGGGCCCGACAGCTGCCACTGCCAGTCGGTGCCGGGCGCCGGCCGCCACAGCCCGGCCGCGGGTTCACCTCCCGCACCGCCGTCCGCGGCGTGCGGGGGGCCGCCCGTGGAGCAGGCCGCCGCGCACGCGAGCGGCAGCGCGAGGGCGGCGGCCCTCCGCCGGGCCGCCGCCCTCAGTCGAACCAACGCGCCGTCTCCAGCTCGTCGGCCCGCGTCGGGTCCTCAAGCAGCGCGGCCAGCTCGAACCGGCGCGGCCACTGCCCGGCCGCCCAGGCGAGCCCGGCGGCCAGCCCTTCGACGGTCGCCGCGTGCAGCGTGCCCTCGGCGGTCAGGCGCCAGTCGAGTTCGACGCCGGACACCACCAGCTCGTCGTGCTCGACGTACCGCTCGGGCGTGCGCGGCCCGAGCAGGGCCGACGCCGCCCCGGGCACGTCGCGCCCGGTGCCGCCGCCCGGCGGCTCGGCCGGCACGGCCGCGCTCAGCGTGCGCACGTCGAGGACCGCGGCCAGCGCGGCGGCCAGCGGCGGCGGCACGGGCAGCAGCGCGCGGCCGGCGGCCAGCGGCAGCAGGTCGGGCGCGTCCGCGACCAGCGCGTCGGCGGCGGCCACGACGGCGGGCGCGCCGTCGACGACCGCCCGCAGCTCGTCGGGGAGCGTCACGTCCTGCGGGTCGAGGCCCGCGAGCAGCGCGTACAGGCCGTGCAGCTGCGCCGCGGTCACCTCGCGCTCCGGGTCGGCCAGGCGCGCGAGCAGATCGGCCGCGCCGCCCGGTTCCGCGAGCAGCGCGCGGGCGGTGGTCCGCACGCCGAGCGCGTGCAGGACCTCCTCGTCGACGTCGGCCGTCTCCGCGTCCTCGTAGAGCCCGGCGAGCAGCGGGTCGGCGTCCGCGGCCCGCAGCCCGGCCGGGCGGCGGCCGGCCAGGATCGGCGCGCCGCGCAGCCACCAGGCGGTGTAGGAGCGGGCCCGTTCGAACGAGCCGTCGGGCATGCGCACGCGCACCGGGGTCGTCAGCGCCTCGCGGTACGGCGGGCGGGACAGCAGGGACAGCACCTCGGGCCAGTGCTCCTCGGCGACCAGTTCGAGGTCGCGCACGCCCACGACCTCGGTCGCGACGGGCGGCAGCGGGGCCTCGGGGAGCGCGTCGAGCACGTCCTCGCACCACACGTCGACGGAGTCGAGCAGGCCCGCGTCGTCCGGCTCGGCCCAGTCGCCCTCGCGCGGTTCGAGCTCGTCCGGGTCGAGCACGACGTCCGCGGCCCGTATCAGCGCGAAGTCGGCCTGCACGCCGACCGCCGTCAGCGGCTGCTCGCCCCAGCGGGCGGCGAGGTCGGCGTCGCAGGCGGCGAGTTCGCCCTCGTGGATGACGCGCTGGAACGGGCTGCCCGGCAGCACCAGGTCGCCCGCCGCGGTGAAGTCGCCGTCCTCGTCGGGCAGGGCCAGCGCGCCGAGCCACGGTTCCTCGCCCGGTTCGAGGCCCGCGTCGCGCACGAGGGCCAGCACGGTCTCGGCGAGTTCGGCCGCTGGCACGGCGTCCTCGTCCCACACCTCGGGGTCGGCGGACGCGGCGACCGCGGCCCGCACCTGCGGCGTGGCCAGCACGGCGCGCGGCGTGGCCGGGCCGGCGCCCAGCTTCTCAAGCAGCGGGTGCGCGGCCTCGGGGTGGGCCGCCTTCAGGCCGAGCCGGCCGAGCTCGGCCACGTCGAGGCCGCCGGGCACCGGGAGCAGCACGCGGCGCGGCCCGATCGTGGTGCGGCCGTCGGCCAGCGGCACCGGCAGGCCGGTCAGCAGGTCGGGGTCGACGCCGGCCAGCGAGTCGTACAGCCGCCACCACCAGCCGGGCGGGCGTTCCACGCCGGCGAGCCGGTCGACGGCCTCGCCCAGGGACACCCGGGACACGTCGAGGACGCGCAGCTCGGGGCGCCGTTCGAGACCGGCGGGCAGCAGCACGGGGAACAGCTCGGCCAGCACCGCGACGGTCTCGGCCCCGGCCCGTTCGACCAGTTCGGCGTCGCGGGGCCGCAGCGCGACCGGCACCTCGTTCTCCGGCTCGTCGGCCACGTCGGCCACGACCGGCGGCGCCGCCGCGCTCGGCAGGAACGCGGTGGTGGGCAGCCGCTGGAGCAGCAGGGAGCGCAGCGCGCCGTCGAGTTCGCCCCGGCCGAGCGGCCCCGGAACCAGGCCGAGGATGTCGGCGGTCACCGGGCGCCAGTCCGCGAGCAGCCCGGCGTAGGCGTCGGCGGCGCGGTCGAGCAGGAAGTCGGTCAGCGGCCCTGGCGCCACGTGCCTGCGGGTCGGCTCCAGCGGGAACGACGCGACCAGCAGGGCCGGCAGGCCGAGCGCGTCGTCCGTCGGGGTCGGCGCGTGCACGACCGGCGGGCTCGCGGGCGCGGTCGGCGCGCCCTCGGCGTCCACGGGAACGGCCCAGGTCACCGACCAGTGGCGGCGTTCGCGCTCCTCGATGGGCCGGTCGGCGAGGAGTTCGGGCGCGGCCTCGCCCGTGCTGCGGGCCACGCGCCAGCGGGTGGAGCGCACGGCGCTGCCCGCGGGCCCGGGCTCCTCGGTGATCTGCGTGTAGGGGCCGAACTGGCGGCGGGTCAGGGTGCGGGTGACGCCGCCGGTCTCGACGGCGACCTCGTCGAGACCCGGAAGCGTCAGCAGCAGCGTGTCGTCCACGGCGTCGAGCAGCCGGGCCGCGAGGTCCTCGGCCGCGACATCGCGCAGCGGCAGGATCACGGCGGTGTCGAAGCCCTCGGGGATGTCGGGGCCGGTCAGCGGGAACGGCAACCGCAGCAGCGGCACGGCGTGCCGGTTCCCGGCCCTGCGCTCCAGCTCGGCGAGCAGCCGCGGGCTGTCCTTCGCCGCCGAGGCGGCCAGGTCGGCGGCCTCGGTCAGCGACCACCGCACGCCGTGGCCCCTGCTCGCGACGGCGGGCGCGTCGCTGACGGCCAGCACGGCCGCGAAGCCGACGCCGAAGCGGCCGACGGCGCCCTCGGCGTCCCGCTTCGCGGACGCCCGCAGCGTGGACAGCGACTCGGCGCCCGCCGCGTCGAGCGGGGCGCCGGTGTTGGCGGCGACGAGCACGCCGTCCCGCAGGGTGAGCCGCAGCCGCCCCGGCCCGCCGGCGCGGGCGGCGGCGTCCGCGGCGTTCTGCGCGAGCTCGACGACCAGCCGGTCCCGGTAGCCGCCCCTGGCCAGGTCCTCCTCGGCGTTGGCGTCCTCGCGGAACCTGGCCGGTGAGGCCGTCCAGGCGGTCAGGACACCGTGGCGCAGGCGCGCGGTGCCGAACGGATCGTCGTGGTCGTCGGTCGTCACGGGTGCGACAGTACCGGGTTCCCGCACCCCGCCACCCTCGGCCCGGCGGCACCGGAGGGCCCGGTGATAGCTTCGGTGCCCGATGCCCGACATATCGTTCCTGCTCCTGACCGGCGCCGCCGTGTTCTTCGGCGCCGCCGTCCAGAGCGGCGTCGGCCTCGGCCTCGGCCTGGTCGCGGCGCCCGTCGTCGCGTTCACCGCGCCCTCCCTGATGCCGGGCGCGCTGATCGTCACGACCACGCTGCTGCCCGTTCTGACCATCGCCGCCGAGTGGCGGCACATCCATTGGCGCGGCCTGGCCTGGGGGCTGCCCGCCCGGCTGCCCGGCTCGCTCGCCGGCGCGTGGCTGGTCGGTGCCCTGGCGCCCGAGACGCTCGGCGCCGTGGTGGGCGCCATGGTGCTGCTCGCGGTGGCCGCCACCGTGTCCACGGTCCGCCTGCCGCTGACCCCGGTGACGCTGGTGGCCGCGGGCGCGCTGTCGGGCGCGGGCGCCACCACGACGTCCATCGGCGGCCCGCCCATCGCGCTGCTCTACCAGCACGAGGAGGCGGCGCGGGTGCGCGCCACGCTCGGCGGGTTCTTCCTCGTGGGCGCCGCGATGTCGCTCGGCGTGCTCGCCGCCTCGGGGGAACTGACCGGCGAGCAGGTGCGGGCCGGGCTCGCGCTGCTGCCGTTCGTCGCCGCCGGGTTCCTCGCGGGGCGGCCCCTGCGGCGGCGGTTCGGGACGGAGGGACTGCGCGCCGCGCTGCTGTGGGTCGTCGGCATCTCCGGCGCGGGACTGCTCGCGCGCGCCCTGCTCTGAGCAAGCCCGAACGGACCGGGACGGACCAGAGCAAACCAGAACGGACCTGACCGGGCCGAAACGGAACGCGCGCCCGCCGTCACGGGGAGCACCGTCACCGGGAGCACCCGTAACGGCCCGGCCCGCGCGGGCCGTTGCGGCGGCCCGTCGCGGCGGGTCGTTACAGCGGGTCGGCGCCCATGTGGTCGATCACCGGCGGAGCCGGGGGCTGCGGCTGCGGAACGACCGCGGCCTCCGAATGCCCGCCGCAGCCGAACCCGAGCGACACGACCCGCCCGTCGGCCGGCGAGAACTCGTTGCCGCACACCCCGAACGCCTGCCGCAGCGCGCCCGCCATCGGCATCAGGAACCCGCAGCTCACACAGCTCGCCGGCGCGGCCTGCGCGGTCGGCGTCCTGGGCCCGAAGTTCTCCTCCCAGCGCTCGGCCGCCTCGGTGCGGCCCAGCGGGGACAGCACGCGCGGCCGACCGAGGCCGAGTTCCGCCGCCACGTCCGCCACCGTGCCGCGCTCGGCGGGCTCCGCCTCGGGTGCGTCGCCCACGAAACCGGGTTCGAGCCGCGCGTCGTCCGGCGCGGTGGGCAGCAGGTCGCCGGGGCCGAGGTCCCCGGGACGCAGCCGCTCGTTCCACGGCACCCAGTCCGGCGCGAGCAGCGCCTCGGGCCCCGGCGTGAGCGCCACTTCGTCCACCGTGACGTACCGCGCGCGCGCCGCGCGGGCCACCGTCACGCCCCAGCGCCAGCCCGGGTAGCCCGGCTCCTCGCTCCCGAACAGGTGCGTCACCAGCCGGTCGCCCTCGGCGACCACGCCCAGGTAGTCGCCGAGCGGATGCGGGTGCGCGGCCTCCTCCGCCGCGGCCCTGGCCAGTTCCACCGCCTCGGCGCACAGCGGATCGGGGGTCCTGCTCCTCATTCCCGCGCTCACAGCTTCTCCCCGTGGTCACTCGCCGTGCCGACTCGCTCGCCCCGCCGGCCCCCCGGCGCCACCACCGCCGCCGCCGCCGGCACGGGCGGCCCGCAAGCCGTGTGTCCGTCGCTCACTGAACTCACTCCTAGGCCGTTGTCCGGTGCCGGGCGCCTGGAGGCGAACGGAGCCGACGGAGCGGACACTGGACCGCTGCGAACGTCGTGCTGAACGAGGCAAGGCGCACCGCTCGCCCACGCTACCGCACGGCTCGCGCGGCCGGTGCGTGGGCCGTACCGCACCGCATGCGGCGGAACAGCGCCGCGACCCGCCGTGAATCGCGGTGAACCACGGTAAAGGGGCGCGGGCGGACGGGAGCTGCGGGGCGTTCAGCCTTTAGGCTTGCGCCGTGGCCGCAGGCAGCTCGTCCCGCATCAAGAGCGCGTCCGGCGCCGGGTTCCTCGCCCGGACGGTCCGGGCGGCGGGCCGCGCCCTGCCCGTGGTGCCGCGCGCGGTGGGCCGCCGCATCCGCCGCGCGACGCACGCGCACGGCGCGGGCGAGTCCGGGCTGTCGAAGCTGATCGAGCTGCACGCGGTGCACTCGGCGGGCGACATGCTCATCACGATGGCCCTGGCCTCCACCATCTTCTTCTCCGTGCCGACCGACGAGGCGCGCGGCCGGGTCGCGCTGTACCTGGCCGTGACGATGGCCCCGTTCGTGCTGCTCGCGCCCGTCATCGGCCCGCTCCTCGACCGGCTGCCGCACGGCAGGCGGGCCGCGATGGCCGGCGCGCTGCTGGCGCGCGGCGGGCTCGCCCTCGTCATCTCGGCCGTGGTGGTCACCGGCGGGATCGGTCTGTATCCGGCGGCCCTGGGCGTGATGGTGTGCTCCAAGGCGTACAACATCGTGCGCGCCGCCGTCGTCCCCCGCCTGCTCCCGTCGCGCATCTCCCTGGTGAAGGCCAACGCCCGCATCACCCTCACCGGCCTGATCGCCGCGGGCGCCGCCGCGCCCGTCGGGCTGGCCCTCAACGCCATCGGTGAACGCTGGCCGCTGTACGGCGCGTGCGCGGTGACGGTCGTGGGCGCGTTCCTCTCCTTCCGGCTGCCGGGACAGGTCGACCTGGCGCGCGGGGAGCGCACGGTGCACCTGGCCGAGCTGGCCGAGGCGCGGGCGGCGAAGTCCCGCGAGCGCGACGACGGGCCGCGCGGTGTGCTGCGCGGCGTCGACACGCCGGTGTTCCAGGCGCTCATCGCGAACTCGGCGCTGCGCGCCCTGTCCGGCTTCCTCCTCTTCTACATGGCGTTCCTGCTGCGGAACGAGTCGCTGCCCGGGCTGACCGCCGCGCTGTCGCTCGGCGTCGTGGGGCTGGCCGCGGGCGCGGGGAACGCGCTGGGCAACATCCTGGGCAACTGGCTGCGGGACCGCTCCCCGGAACGCATCCTGCTCACGGTGCTGCTGCTCGCCCTGACCTGCACGGTGACCGCGGCCTTCGCCTACCTCGCGGTCACGGTGGTGGCGGTGTGCGCGGCGGCGGGCATCTGCCAGGCGCTCGGCAAGCTGTCGCTCGACGCGATGATCCAGCGCGACGTGCCCGAGGTGGTGCGCACCTCCGCGTTCGCCCGCTCGGAGACCACGCTCCAGCTGGCGTGGGTGGCCGGCGGCGCGGTCGGCATCGTGCTGCCGCTCAGCGGCAGCGTCGGCATGACGGCGGCGGCCGTCATCGTCTCGTGCGGAACGGTCGCGACCATCCGCAGCCTGGTGTCCGCGGCGCGGCGCGGCACGCCGCACCCCCGCGTCCGCTGAGGGGCCGTCCAGCGGTTAACCTGCCCGCATGACTGCGTTCGCCACCGGCACGGGCCGCCGGGCCGTTCGGACCGCCGCCGCCCTCGGCACCGTTTCGCTGGCGCTGCTCGCACTCTCCGCCTGCCACAAGCCGAGCCCGAACGCGCACTTCACCCTCGGCTCGCACACCGCCTCCCGGGAGACGCCCGAGGACTGCTACGGGCACGACGGGCCGCTGGGCACCGAGCGGGCGCGGGCGTGCCTGGAGAACAACGAGGACGTGCCGGTGTTCACGGCCGGGGTCGGCGACACCTTCCGCGTCGGCGTGGACCCCGAGGTCGCCGAGACCGGCTGGCTGGTGTTCTCCAACGGGGTGCTGTACGACGCGAACCCGTTCACCTCCACCTACCAGACGTTCGACGTCGACCGGCTGCGGCAGAACGACCAGCAGCAGAACCAGACGCCCGGCACGCTGCCCGAGCGCCGGGACCTGCGGCTGGTGATCGCGCAGGTCGGTGAGGACTACGACATGGAGTCCATCTGGTCCTCGCAGTCGCAGGCGCAGTACGAGGAGCGGCTGTTCGGCTCGTTCGAGGGCGTGTGGAACGTCGACCTGGAGTCCGGTGACTGACGCGGTGGCCGCCGTGCGGCGCGTGCTGGTGGTGACCGCGGTCCCCGCGGAGCGGGACGCGGTACTCGCCGCGGTGCCCGGCGGGGCGGAGGCCGCGGGCGAGCCGCCGTTCGCGGGGCCCGCGGTGCTGCGGGCGCGGCCCGCGGGCACGCGGCTGCGCGTGGACGTGCTGGCCGCGGGCGTCGGGCCCGCCGCCGCCGCGGCGGGCGCGGCCACGGCCCTGGCGGGCGCGGCCGAGCCGTACCGGCTGGTGGTCGCGGCGGGCATCGGCGGCGGGTTCACGCCGGCCGCCGCGGTCGGCGGCACCGTCGTGGCCTCCTCGATCGTGGCGGCCGACCTGGGCAGCCACACGCCCGAGGGGTTCGCGGACATCGCCAGCCTCGGCTTCGGCACGGCCGCCCACCGGCCGCCGGGCCGGCTGGCCGTCGCGCTGGCCGCCGCCGCGGGCGCGGCCCTCGGCCCGGTGCTCACGGTGAGCGCGGCGACCGGGAGCGCGGCGCGGGCCGCGGAGCTGGCGGCGCGTCACGAGGGCGCGGCGGCCGAGGCGATGGAGGGCTTCGGCGTGGCCACGGCCGCGGCCCTGCACGGCGTGCCGGTGGCCGAGATACGCACCGTGTCCAACGCGGTGGGCCCGCGCGACCGCTCCGCGTGGCGCATCCCGGCCGCGCTCGCGGCGCTGACGTCCGCGTTCACCGCCGCGTGGCCGGTGCTCGACACCTGGAGGGACCATGACTGACACGCTGGGCATCACGTACTCGCCCTGCCCCAACGACACGTTCACCTTCCACGCCTGGGCGCACGGGCTGGTGCCGGACGCGCCCCCGGTCGAGGTCGCGTTCGCGGACATCGACGTCACCAACGGCATGGCGGAGCGCGGCGAGGGCGACATCCTCAAGGTGTCCTACGCGGTGCTGCCGTGGATCCTCGACCGCTACGCGCTGCTGCCGTGCGGCGGCGCGCTCGGGCGCGGCTGCGGTCCGCTGGTGCTCACCGCGGGCGAGGCGCGGCCCGCGGACCTCGCCGGGCGCACGGTCGCCGTCCCGGCCGAACGGTCCACCGCCTACCTGCTGTTCCGGCTGTGGACGGCCGCGCACGTGCCGGGCGGGGTGGGCGAGGTGCGGATCATGCCGTTCCACGAGATCATGCCGGCGGTGCGCGACGGTCGGGTGGACGCCGGGCTCGTCATCCACGAGGCGCGGTTCACGTTCCAGCGGTACGGGCTGCACCGGCTGGCCGACCTCGGGGAGTTCTGGGAGGGCACGACAGGCCACCCGATCCCGCTGGGCGCGATCGTGGCGCGGCGGTCCCTGGGCGAGGAGCGGTTGCGCGCGGTCGCGCACGCGATCCGCGCGTCGGTCGCGCGGGCGTGGGACGACCCGGCGGCGAGCCGGGCGTACGTCCTGGAGCACGCGCAGGAGATGGAGCGGGAGGTCGCGGAGGCCCACATCGGCCTGTACGTCAACGAGTTCACCGGGGAACTGGGCGAGGAGGGGTTCGCCGCGGTGCGCGAACTGCTCACGCGCGCGGCCGGCGAGGGCCTGGTGCCCGCGGTGCCGCCCGGGCTGCTCGCCCCGGTGGGCGGGGCGGCGGTGGCGTGAGGCGGTGCGGCGCGCGCGGGCGGCCGGCTCGGAGACCGAGCCGGCCGGGGACGGGTTCAGACGTCGAGCTGGTCCGCGACGGCGCGCAGCATGCCGGCGATCTTCCGGCCGCTGGCCCGGTCCGGGTATCTGCCGCGCTCCAACTGCTGCGAGACGCCGTCGAGCAGGGTGGTGAGGTCCTGCACGATGGAGGCCAGCTCGTCCGGCTTGCGCCGCTGCGCGGCGGCGACGGAGGGCACGGGGTCGAGCAGCGTGACCGACAGCGCCTGATCACCGCGCTGGCCGGCGACGACGCCGAACTCCACGCGCTGGCCGGGCCTGAGGCCGTCCACCCCGCCCGGCAGAGCCGAGGAGTGCACGAAGACGTCGCCGCCGTCGTCGCGGGAAAGGAAGCCGAAGCCCTTCTCGCTGTTGAACCACTTGACCTTGCCGGTAGGCACGTGTCCTCGTCCTCGCACTCGTCATGACAACGTGGCGGGCCGACCGGACCCGCCACCTCCCAGGCTAATCGCCTGCGGTCCGGTGACAAGATGCCGCCGGGCCGTTTCGGAGGATGACTGCCCCCGGCGCGCGGCGAGTATGCGCACCTGCGACCCTGGACGCCGGACGGAACGCGCGACGGGACGCGCGCCGGCGGCACGCGGGACGGAACGGATGGCGGAACGGGCGACGACGGGCGGCGGGACGCGGGCCGCGGGCCCGGGGGACGGTCTGGTGCGCGCCGGCGGCGTGGTGTTCGCGGTCGGTGCGGTCGCGACGGTCGTGACGGTGACGCCGCTGTTCATCGGGGCCGATCCGCTGCCGACCGCCGCGTACGTGGTGTCGATGCTGATGGGCGTGGGGTCCGCCGTGGCCGCGGCGGGGCTGCTGCGGTCGGTGGCGCACCAGCGCCGGGCGGACCGCGCGGCGCGGGCCGGCCACGCGGCGCGGGCGGGCGGCGGCCCGGGCGCCTGACCGATCAGGCCCGGGCGCCCGGCCGTCGACCGGCACCCGGCCCGGCCGTTGACCGGTATCGGGCCTGCCGGGGCTCGGCTCGCCGGCCGGTGCGGGACGTCAGACGGCGAGGCCCGCGAGGTGGGCGTCGAGCCAGTCGGGGAACGCGGTCAGATCGGGCAGCACCGTGTCGGCGCCCGCGGCGCTCAGTTCCTCGCCGGCGCACGGCCCGGTGGCCACGGCGACGGAGTGCGCGCCGGCGGCACGCGCGCCCCGCACATCCCCGACGTGGTCGCCGACGTAGACCCGCGCGCCGTGCGCGCGCAGGGCGCTCGCCTTCCCCTCGGCCCACAGCGAGCCGATCACGGTGTCAGGGCCGAGCCCGAGGTGGTCGACGTGCAGTTCCGCGTTCGGCTGGTACTTGGCGGTGACGACGATGGCACGTCCGCCGTGCCGGTGCACGGCCGCGATGGCCTCCCGCGCGCCGGGCAGCGCGTCGGTGCCGTGCACGGCGTGCGCGGGATACAGCGCGCGGTAGCGGTCGGCGGTGGCGCCGACCTCCTCGGCGGGGAACCAGTGGGCCAGCTCCTCCTCCACGGGCGGCCCGAGCCGCGAGACCACGAGGTCGGAGTCGACGTACACCCCGGTCTCCGCGGACAGCGCGTCGTACGCTGCCTTGATCCCCGGCCTGGAGTCGATGAGGGTCATGTCGAGATCGAATCCGACGGTCAGCGGAACTGTCTGCGGGGAATGCGGCATAGGGCTATTGTGCCTCCAGCACATGCCAGAGCTTAGGGTCGCCTAACCTAAGTACCGTCCGGCCGCACAAGTCCCCCGCGGGGCGAGCGAGTTCCCGCCGTCCCTCGCCGCCCTCCCGTCGCCCCCTCGTCCCCGCCTCCTCTCCGCCCCGCGCCGCCCGCCGCTCGTTCGCCGCTCGTTCGCCGCTCGTTCGCCTCCCCGCCCGTCCGCCCGGCCCCGACCGCCCCGTCGAGGAGCGCATGCCTGCCACCACGACCACACCACCGCCACGCGAACGCGCCCCGGCGCGCGCCACCGCGCGACCGGCGGCGGCTCGGCGTTCGACGCTGCTGGTCGCCGCGTGCGCGGCGGTCGCGCTCGCCGCGTTGCTCAGCCTGGCGCTCGGCAGCCGTTCCCTCGCGCCGGCCGACGTGTGGCAGGCCCTGTTCGGCCACGGCGAGGGGCCCGCGGTGCAGGTGGTGCGGGAGATGCGGGTGCCGCGCACGGTGATCGGCTGCATGGTCGGGGCTGCGCTCGGCATGGCGGGCGCGGTGATGCAGGGCCTGACCCGCAACCCCATCGCGGAACCCGGCCTGCTCGGCGTCAGCCAGGGCGCCGCGCTCGGCGTGGTGCTCGGCATCGCGTTCGCGGGCGCGCACGCGCTGACCGACTACGTGTGGTTCGCGCTGGCCGGGGCCGCCGTCTCGGGCGTCGCCGTCTACGCGGTGGCCTCGCGCGGGCGCGGCGGCGCCTCGCCGGTCAAGCTCGCGCTGTCGGGCGCGGCCGTCAACGCGCTGCTCGCCTCCGTCGTCGCGGGCGTGCTGACGACGCGGTCCTCCACGCTCGAAGAGTTCCGCTTCTGGCAGGTCGGCTCGCTGACCGGGCGCGACGCCGCCATCGCCGCCGACGTCTGGCCGTTCCTCCTGGCCGGGACGCTGCTCGTGCTGGCCGCGGCCCGGGGCCTCGACGCGCTCGCGCTCGGCGAGGACGTCGCCCGCGGCCTCGGCCAGAACGTCGCGCTCGTGCGCGTCACCGCCGGGCTCGGCGCCGCCGTGCTCGCGGGCGCCGCGGTGGCCGCGGCGGGCCCGATCGCGTTCGTCGGGCTGGCCGTCCCGCACGTGGCGCGCGCGCTCGTGGGCGGCTCGCACCGGTGGGTGCTGCCGATGGCGGCGCTGCTCGGCGCGGTGGTGCTGCTGGTCGCCGATGTCGTGGCACGGCTGGTGTTCCCGCCCTCCGAGGTGCCCTCCGGGGTGATGACGGCGCTGATCGGGGTGCCGTTCCTGGTGTACCTGGTCCGCAGGTCGGGGGTGCGGTCGTGAGCGGCGCGGCCGTGCGCGGTCCGCGGCCTGCCGTCGCGGCGGCCGGGTACGCGGTGGCCCGCGGGCGCGGTGCGTCCTTCCTGCTGCACCGGCGGTCCGCGGCGGTCGCCGGCCTGCTCGCGGTGCTGCTGCTGGCCGCCTGCGTGACGTCGCTGTGCGTGGGGAGTTCGGCCGTCGCGCCCGGGCAGGCGCTGCGGGCGGCGTTCGGCATGGAGTCGTCGGCCGCGTTCGTGGTGGGCACGCTGCGCCTGCCGAGACTGACGCTCGGCCTGCTGGTCGGTGCCGCGCTCGGCGTGGCGGGGGCGCTCGTCCAGACCGTCGCGCGCAACCCGCTGGCCAGCCCCGACATCATCGGCGTCACGCACGGCGCCGCCGCCATGACGGTGGGCGCCATGACGTTCGGCACGGTGTCGACGGCGGTGCTGCCCTACTGGTCGGTGGCCGGCGGGCTCGCCGCCGCCGCGCTCGTCTACGTCTTCGCGTGGCGCGGCGGCCTGCACGCGGCCCGTTTCGTGCTCATCGGCATCGGCTTCGCGATCGCGCTGCGCTCGGTCACGCAGCTGTTCCTGACCAAGGGCGACCAGCAGACCGCGCAGCAGGCGACGGTGTGGATGACCGGCTCACTGAACGGGCGCGGCCACGCCGAGGCCGCGCCCCTCGCGTTCGCGCTGCTGCTCCTGCTGCCCGCCGTGGTGTGGGCGGCGCGCGCGGCGCGGTCCGTCGTGCTCGACGACGACACGGCCACCGCGCTCGGCGTGCGGCTCGGCCGGGTCAGGCTCGGCCTCGCGACGCTCGGCGTGCTGCTCGCCGCGCTCGCGACCGGCGCGGCGGGTCCCGTGGACTTCGTCGCGCTGCTCGCGCCGCAGATCGTGCGCCGTCTGACGGGCGGCGCGCAGATCCCGCTGGTGTGCTCGGCGCTCGTGGGCGCGTTCCTCACCGTGGTCGCCGATGTCCTGGCGCGCACGCTGTTCTCGCCGGCCGAACTGCCCGTCGGAGTGCTGACGGCCGCGGTGGGCGCGCCGTACCTGCTCTGGCTGATCGTCAGCAACCGCACCGGAGGTCGCGCATGAGTCACCGGCTGGGCGCCAGGGGCCTGGTCCTGGGCTACGACGAGTCGTCCCCCGTGGTCGACGGCCTCGACCTGGACGTGCCCGACGGGCAGGTCACCGTCATCGTCGGGCCGAACGCGTGCGGCAAGTCGACGACGCTGCGCGCGCTCGGGCGGCTGCTGCGCCCGAGCGGCGGCGCCGTTCTGCTCGACGGGCAGGAGCTGGCGCGCATCCCGACGCGGCGCGTCGCGCAGGCGATCGGGCTGCTGCCGCAGTCGCCCGCGGCGCCCGAGGGCATCACGGTGGCCGACCTGGTGGCGCGCGGCAGGCAGCCGCACCAGCGGTGGTGGCGGCAGTGGTCGGACGCCGACGAACGCGCCGTGCGGGAGGCGATGGAGCTGACGGATGTCGCGTCGCTGGCCGCCAGGCCCGTGGACGCGCTCTCGGGCGGGCAGCGGCAGCGGGTGTGGATCGCGATGGCGCTGGCCCAGGAGACGGACCTGCTGCTGCTCGACGAGCCGACGACGTTCCTCGACATCGCGCACCAGGTCGACGTGCTGAACCTCGTGCGGCGCCTGGAGCGCACGGTCGTCACGGTGCTGCACGACCTCAACCAGGCGGCCCGTTACGGGGACTTCCTGGTCGCGATGAAGGACGGCCGGATCGTGGCCCGCGGCCGGCCGGACGCGGTGGTCACGGCCGGTCTGGTGCGCGAGGTGTTCGGCCTCGACGCCGTCGTCGTGCCCGACCCGGTGACCGGCTCGCCCCTGGTCGTTCCCGGGCCGCCGGCGCCGCGCCCGGCGGAACGCGCACCCGGGCGCGGCGGGCCGGCCGGACGCGGCGCGCCGACCGAGCCGGCCGGTACCGCCGAGGACGCCGGGGCGGCCGGGACCGCGGGCGGCCCCGGCAGCACAGCGAACCCACCCGCCACAGAAGGAGCGACGTCCACATGAACCGCAGGCACCGCACCCGCACCGCCTCCGCCATGGCCCTGACCGCCGCCCTCGTGCTCGCCGCCTGCGGCTCCGACGACTCCGGTGGCGCCGGGGACGGCGGGCCGGCGGACGGCGAGGGGGCCACGAGGACCGTCGAGACCGCGATGGGGCCGGTCGAGGTTCCCGAACGCCCCGAGCGCGTCGTCGTCCTCGACACCGCGGAACTCGACAGCGCGATCACGCTGGGCGTCACGCCCGTCGGCGCGGTGCGCACCGACACCGGCACGATGTTCCTCGACTACCTGCCGCAGGACCGGCTCGAAGGCATCGAGAACGTCGGCGTCATCGCGCAGCCCGACCTGGAGGCGATCCACGAGCTCGACCCGGACCTGATCCTCGGCAGCAAGGTGCGCGACGAGCAGCGCTACGACGAGCTGTCGCAGATCGCGCCGACCGTGTTCACCGAGAACGTCGGCGCGCCCTGGCAGGAGAACTTCCTGCTGCACGCCGAGGCGCTGGGCGCCTCGGCCGAGGCCGAGGAGGTCGTCGCCCGCTACGAGGCGCGCGCGGCAGAGGTCACCGAGGCGGTCGGCGGCCCCGAGGCCGCCGCGCGGACCGAGGTCAGCATGGTCCGCTTCATCGAGGGCGGCAACACGCGCCTGTACGGCGAGGAGAACTTCATCGGCACGATCCTCTCCGACGTCGGCCTCGGCAGGCCGGCCGTCGTGGACGAGGCGGAGGACGGCTTCGCGGTCGAGGTCAGCCCCGAGCAGGTCGACCGGGCCGACGCCGACATCGTCTTCTACACCTCCTACGGCGCGCCGGACGCCTCGGGCGAGGAGGCGGCCGTCGGCGGGCCGCTGTGGGAGGGGCTCTCCGCCGTGCGCGAGGGGCGCGCGTTCCGCGTGGACGACCAGCTGTGGTTCCTCGGCATCGGCTACACGGCGGCCGGGCACATCCTGGACGAGTTGGAGACGCACCTCACCGCCGGAAACTGAGCCTCCCCGCGCCCACGGCGCCCGCTGCACCCGCTGAACGGCCGCCGGCCGGTCCGCCCGACGGTCGGCCGGCCGGCTCCTCGTCAGTCGGCCTCGCCGACGCGGCCGATCTCCTCGACGACGCGGGCCTTCAGCTCCCGGCCCATCGGTGCGTAGCCGAGTTCGGCCGCGTGCCGGTCGGCGGTGGCGTCGGTGAGCGTCCAGGTCCAGAAGTCGCGCAGCAGCGCGGCCGTCGCGTCGTCGTAGCCGCACGTGTGGGCGAAGATCCAGTTGGCGCCGGTGATCGGGTAGCCGCCGCCCCCGATGTCGTCGATCGCGAACTGGAAGTCGTCCGGGATCTCCGCCTCCTCCGAGGCCGCCGTGGTCGCCTCAAGGGTCGGGGCCACCGGCGTGCCGTCCTCGTTGACGACGCGGGCCGTGGCGAGGCCCTCGGCCAGCGCGAACGACTGGTTGACGTACCCGAGGCCGCCGGGCCGCTCCCGCACGGCCGCGGCCACGCCCTCGTTGCCCTCGCCGTCCAGGGTGGCCTCGTGCCAGTCGAGGTCCGTGCCCTCCGCGTAGCGTTCGGCCCAGAACGGGACCTCGGTGGTCAGGTAGTGCGAGAACACGTACGTCGTGCCCGAGCCGTCGCCCCGGCGCACCGGCACGATCGGCTCGGCCGGCAGGTCGAGCCCGGGGTTGAGCGCGGCGACCGCCGGGTCGTCGTACCGGGTGATCCGCCCGTCGTAGATGCCGGCGATCACCTCGGCGGTGAGCACCAGGCCGTCCAGCGCGTCGTCGTTGAGCACGAGGGCCACCGCGCCGAACACGACGGGGAACTGGATGGCGGGGCAGCCGCGGACGTCGGCCGCGATGTCGAGTTCACCGGGCCGCAGCGGCCGTTCCGACGAGCCGAAGTCGACCGTTCCCGCGAGGAACTGCTCGATGCCGCCGCCCGAGCCCACCGCCCGGTAGTCGACGCGCGCGCCGGTCTCCACGTGCCCGGTGTAGTGGGCCGTCCACCGGTCGAACAGCGGCCCGGGGAACGTCGCCCCCGAGCCCTCGACGCGGCCGGACAGGGAGCCGCGGTGCACGGCGGCCCCTTGGCCGTCGCCGCCACCGCCGCCGCCACCGGCGCAGCCGGTGATCAGCAGCGTGGCCGCCGCGGTGACCGCCGCGGTGACCGCGGCGGCCACGCGGAGCCGCTTCCGCATGGCGCGTCGCCCCGTGGCTCAGCCGAAGCGGCCGGAGACGTAGCGCTCGGTGTCGCTGTTGGCCGGGTTGGTGAAGATCTTCGTGGTGTCGTCGATCTCCACCAGGCCGCCGGGCTCACCGATCGCCTTGAGGTTGAAGAAGCCCGTCGTGTCGCTGATGCGCTGCGCCTGCTGCATGTTGTGCGTCACGATCACGATCGTGTACTGCTCCTTCAGCTCCGTGATCAGGTCCTCGATGGCCTGCGTGGAGATCGGGTCGAGCGCGGAGCACGGCTCGTCCATGAGCAGCACGTCGGGCGCGACCGCGATGGCGCGCGCGATGCACAGGCGCTGCTGCTGCCCGCCGGAGAGTCCGGAACCGGGCTTGTTCAGCCGGTCCTTGACCTCTTCCCACAGGTTCGCCGAGCGCAGCGAGCGCTCGACGAGCTCGTCGAGGTCGGTGCGCTTCATGCGCTTGTTGTTCAGCTTCAGGCCGGCCGCCACGTTGTCGTAGATGGACATGGTGGGGAACGGGTTGGGCCGCTGGAACACCATGCCGATGTGGCGGCGGACGCCGACGGGGTCGACGTTCGCGCCGTACAGGTCCTGGTTGTCCATGAGGACCTTGCCCTCGACCCGCGCCTTGGGCACCAGCTCGTGCATGCGGTTCAGGGTCCGCAGGAACGTGGACTTGCCGCAGCCGGAGGGGCCGATCAGGGCGGTCACGGAGCGCGGCTCGATCGTCATCGAGACGCCCTGCACGGCGAGGAACTTGTCGTAGTAGATGTCGAGGCCCTTGACCTCGATGCGCTTGGCCACAGTGCTTCGCTTTCTTCTTCGGTCCTGGGCGCGGTCGTCAGGCGCGGGTCTTGGGGGCGAACAGCTTGGCGATCAGGCGGGCCACCAGGTTCAGCGTCATCACGATGAGGATCAGCGCGAGGGCGGCGGACCAGGCCCGGTCGAAGAACGCCTCCTGCGCGAAACCGGGCGCGGTGGAGTACTGGGTGTACGAGTAGACCGACAGCGTCGCCATCCGCTCGTCGAACGGGTTGAAGTTGTCGCCCCTGGTGATGCCGACCGTGATCAGCAGCGGCGCCGTCTCGCCGATGACGCGGGCGATGGCCAGCGTCACGCCGGTCGCGATGCCGGCGAGCGCCGTCGGCAGCACGACCTTGACGATGGTGCGCCACTTCGGGACGGCCAGCGCGTAGGACGCCTCGCGCAGCTCGTTCGGCACCAGCTTCAGCATTTCCTCGGCCGAGCGGACGACCACGGGGATCATCAGCACGCTCAGCGCCACGGACCCCATGAAGCCCATGCGGATGCCCGGCCCGTAGATCAGCTCGAACAGCGCGTAGACGAACAGGCCGGCCACGATGGACGGGATGCCCGTCATGACGTCGACGAAGAAGGTGATCCAGCGCGCCAGCCGGCCGCGGCCGTACTCGATCAGGTAGATCGCGGTCAGCAGGCCGATGGGCACGGACATCAGCGCGGCCATGCCGGTGACGATCAGCGTGCCCATGAGCGCGTGGTGCGCGCCGCCGCCCTCGTTGACGACGCCGAGCATCGAGTTGTTGAAGAAGTCCGCGTCGAAACGGGCCGCGCCCTCGGAGACCACGGTGGTGATCACCGAGACCAGCGGCAGCAGCGCGAGCAGGAACGCCGAGGTCACCACAGCCGTCACGAGCCGGTCGAACGCCTTGCGCCGGCCCTCGACCTGGCGGGACCAGCCGTAGATGACGGCGGTGTAGCCGACCGCGGCGACGATGGCGCCGAGCACGGGGCCGAACCCGCCGAGCCACACGAGGGCTCCGGCGGCGACGGCCGCGAGGAGGACGAGGGGCGCGGCACGGCGCGGCAGCGACCCGTGGGTCAGCGGCATGTCCGTGAGCAGCGCGTCGGCCTGTTCCCTGGCCCGGCCCGGGTCGTTCAGGTCACCGTTGCCGGGCCCGTTGCCGTCGCCGCCGTTGTGGTTTCCGTCGCCCTTGCCCAGGGAGGTCGTCGAGGTGGACATCAGTTGGCTCCCGAGAAGTCGCGACGCCGGTTGATCACCGCGCGGGCCCCCATGTTGACCACGAGAGTGACGGCGAAGAGGACGAGGCCCGAGGCGATCAGCGTGTTCACGGAGAGGCCGGACGCCTCGGGGAAGGAGAGGGCGATGTTCGCGGCGATCGTCGACGGGTTCTCGCTGCTGATGATGTCGAAGGAGACCGTGTCCCGGTTGGCGGAGAGCACGATGGCCACCGCCATGGTCTCGCCGAGCGCGCGGCCGAGGCCGAGCATCAGGCCGCCGACGATGCTGGAGCGGCCGAACGGCAGCACGGCCATGCGGATCATCTCCCAGCGCGTGGCGCCCAGCGCCAGCGACGCCTCCTCGTGCAGCCGCGGCGTCTGGAGGAACGCCTCGCGGATGACGGCCGTGGCGATCGGCAGGATCATCACGGCGAGCACCAGGATCGCGACGAGCATGGTGCGGCCGGTCGTCGACGCGGGGCCGTCGAAGAACGGGATGAAGCCGAGGTTCTCCTCAAGCCACCGGGTGGGCTCGACGGTGAGGTCCGCCAGGACGAACGCGCCCCACAGGCCGAAGATGATGCTGGGGACGGCGGCGAGCAGGTCGATGACGTAGCCCAGCAGCGACGCGATCCGGCGCGGCGCGAAGTGCGTGATGAACAGCGCGATCGCGATGGCCAGCGGGGTGGCGACCACCAGGGCGAAGAACGCCGAGAGCAGCGTGCCGAACAGCACCGGCCAGATGTACAGGACGATGCCGTCGCCGCCGTCGATGTCGGAGGAGTCGGCCCACAGGGCGGGCCACGCCTCGGCCACGAGGAAGGCGGCGACGCCGGCGAGGATCACGAGGATGAGCACGCCCGCCCCGACCGAGGCGCCGGAGAAGACACGGTCCCCCAGCCGTTGCGGCGCTCCCCGGGTGCGCGTGCTCGTGGTGGTGGGAGGCACTGTCTCTCCCTTTCTGCTGCTGGGACTCATGTCGGGCATGGACAAGTCGGAACGGACGGGCCGCGGGAACTCCGGGGCACCTGGCCGGGCCCGCGGCCGGAGCGGAGACCGGGCCGGGCGGCCGGCCGGGCCGAACGGAGCGGCGGAACGGGCTCCGGCGCCGAACGGCCCGGGTCCGGGCGGCCCGCCTGGTGGCAGGGGCCGCCCGGACCTGGGTGCCGGGACGGGGTCAGCCGGCGGAGATGGCGTCCACCGCAGCCTGGAACTCGGTGCGCAGCGCGTCCGACAGCGGCGCGGAGCCGGCGGCACCGGCCGCGGCCTCCTGGCCCTCGGCGCTGATCATGTAGCCCAGGTACTCGCGGACCAGCTCGGCGGTGTTCTCGTCGTCGTAGGTGGCGCAGGCCATCGCGTAGGACACCAGGACGATCGGGTAGGCGCCGCCCTCGGTGGTGTCGCGGGCCAGGTCGTAGGCGAAGTCGTACTCGCCGCGGCCCTCGACGCGCTCGGAGACCTCAAGAACGGCGGCGGCGGCCTCGGGCGAGTACGGGACGAACTCCTCGCCCACGCCCACCGCGACGGTGCCGAGGTCGCCGGCCTGGCTGGCGTCGGCGTAGCCGATGGTGCCCTCGCCGCCGGTGACGGCCTGCACGACACCGGAGGTGCCCTGCGCGGCCTCGCCACCGCTGACCGGCCAGACGTCACTGACCTCGTGCGGCCAGGCGTCGGGGGCGGTGACCGACAGGTACTCGGTGAAGTTCTCGGTGGTGCCCGAGTCGTCGGAGCGGTTGACCGGCGTGATGGCCAGGTCGGGCAGCTCGGCGTCCGGGTTGTCGGCCGCGATGGCCTCGTCGTTCCAGTTGGTGATCTCCTGGTTGAAGATCCCGGCGATGGTCTGCGGGCTCAGGTTGAGCGAGTCCACGCCCTCGACGTTGAAGATCACTGCGATCGGCGAGACGTACACCGGGATCTCGATGACCTCGCCGCAGATCTCCTGCGCGGCGGCCAGTTCGCCCTCTTCCTCGGACAGGTAGGCGTCGGTGCCGCCGAAGGCGGTGCCGCCCGCGGTGAACTGCTCGCGCCCGGCGCCGGAGCCGCTGGGGTCGTAGTTCACGGTGACGTCGGGGTGCAGCTCGTTGAACCCGGCCTGCCAGGCGGCCTGGGCGGCCTCCTGCGAGCTGGCGCCCGCACCGGAGATGGTGCCCGAGAGCGACGACTCCTCGCTGGTGCCGCCGTCGCCGCCGGAGCCGCCGCTGCCGTTGTCGTCCTCGTTGTCGCTGCTGCAAGCCGTGACCAGGGCCAGGGCGGACACCGCGGCTATCGCGGCGGACTTGGCGCGCCAGTTGCGCATGGACGTTGCTCCTTGTTCATGCCCAGCCGGGCCGGCCGGGTTGTCAATGACTTGAAGGTGTCGAGGAGAACGTAGGAGCGGCCAGCGAAGCAGTGAGGGCCAGTAGGTGAACAGAAAGGTAGAGTTAACAGAACCGGCCGTTTCACAAAAAGTGCTGGAATCGTTAAGGGATCGGCCTCCCGGGAGATACCCGGCTGCCGCCGCGTCGCGGCCGGGCGCGGGGCCGGCCGGGCGCGGCGCGGGGCGTGCGCCGGGCCGGCCGCGCCTCGCTGTCAAGCGGGCGTCACCCGGGCGTCGGCCGGGTTACGGGCGGGTGCCGGGTCAGTTCGACGGGGGCACGAGGCGGTAGCCGACGCCGCGCACGGTCTGGATGATCTCCGGGTGGTGCGGGTCGTCGCCGAGCCGTTCCCGCAGACGCCTAATGTGAACGGTGATGGTGTTGGAACGCCGCGCGCCCTCCCCCCACAGCTCCGCCCTGATCCGGTCCCGCGTGATGACCTTCTCGGCGTTGAGCATCAGCAGGTGGAGCAGCTGGAACTCCCGCAGCGGCAGCCGCGCCGTGGGCACGCCGTGCATCCGCACCTCGTAGGTGCTGGGGTCGAGGGTCAGCGGCCCGCAGACCAGCGGCTGGTCCCAGCCCCGGCTGCCGCGGTCGGCGAGACTGAGCAACTGCGCGACCTCGCGCGGCCGGTAGGGGCGCGCGACACAGGCGCTCGCGCCGGCGGCGAGCGCGGGGCCGACCTGCGCGGTGTCGTCCGGGCCGACGCCCAGGACGACGGGAATCGACAGACGCCGGCGGACCAGCCGCAGCACGGTCGCCCCGTCGATCACGGGCAGGTCGGCGGACACGAGCAGCACGTCCGGCTTGCGCAGTCCGGCCTCAAGCAGCGCGGCGGCGCCGTCGGGGCAATGCACCACCGACACCTGGTACTTGGCGAGCTGGGCGGTCAGGCCCTGCCGGATGCGCTCGTCGGCGTCCGCGAGCAGCACGACCGGGTCGGAGCCGAGCGGTATGCGGGCCTGCGCGGGCACGGGCGGGTCCACGAGGGCGCCGCCGGCCGGCTCGTCGTCCGCACCGGGCGACTGCCGTCTCGGCGGCTGCGTCGTGCTCAACCAGGCGCCCATGGCGCTCTCCCTCGCTGTCGATGTCGGCAGTGAAGAACGCTGTGCGGTCTTCAGACCCGGTCCGCGGCGGTGCGCGCCACTTCGGACCGTGGTGGAAGTCGTCAGGCCACTCGCCATGGTCCGGGTCCCGGGGGTGCGTGATGTCCGTGTCCGGCAAGGACTTCACCATGTAACGAGCTGTGGGTAGCGGGTTGTACGGCCTTCGGTGAACCTGCGATGAACAACGGCGTTCCCTCAGGTTCCGCCGGTACGCCCCCACCGGAACCGTGTTCGCCCGTCGCCGCGCCGATCCGGATCGCGCCGTGCCGCGGGGCGGCGACCGGCGCCGTTTTCCGCCGCAACGCCCCCTGATGCCCCGGCCGTTTGCCGCCGCGGCGCCCGGGCCGTTCCGCGTCGGCGCGCCCGCGTCGTTCCGTATCCGCGCGTCCGGGCCGTTCCGTATCGGCGCTCCCCGGCCGTTCCGCACGCCCCTCGTCGTTCCACCTCGGCGCCGACCCGGCCGTTCCGTATCGGCGCCGACCCGGGTGCGCCCCGGGGGCACGGGCTCTAGGCTGGGTGCCGGTCGGCTCGACGCAGGGGCAGTGGCGTGGGAATCGAAGGCGAACGACTCGTACTTGACTACCTGAGCCGGGTCGGAGACCTGGCGCACGGGACACAGATGTCGGCCCAGCAGCGGGCGACGCTGGTGAACGGGCTGCGGGACGAGATCGGCAGGCAGCGTGCCGCCGCCGGTGGCGCGGAGAGCGGCGCGCAGGTGAAGCGGATCCTGGGCCGGATGGGCCGGCCGGAAGAGGTCGTGGCCGCCGCGGCGGAACGTGACGGCGCGCCGGCCGCGGCACCGCCGCCCGTGCCCGAGCCGCGGCCGTCCGGCGGCGTGCGCGCGCCCGCGCGCACGCCCCGGCGGGCGCGTTCCGAGCAGCCGCCGGCGCGGGAGGCGGAGTCGGCGCGCCCGGCGCCCGGCCCGTCGGCCGCGGAACGCGCGCCCGCCGCGCCGCGCCCGCCCGACGGCGCCGCGGACCGGCAGGGCCCCGGGGTGCCGCTCGGCGGCGAGGGGCCGGGCGGCGGGCTCGGCCCCGGCGGCGGTGGATTCGGTGGCACGCCAACTGGCGGCCTCGCAGGCGGCGGTGGCCTCGGCGGCGGGCTGCTCGACAAGGAGTCTGACGGGCCATCGGAACGTCAGGAGCCGTGGCCGGACGGCCAGATCGGCCGGTTCTTCGGCGGCATCGAGATCCCCGAGATGCTGCGGGCCCCGGCCGCGCCGCCCGACGCGGACCCCGGGGACGCGCTCGATCCCGAGGCCGCCGCCGAGGCCGAGAAGGCGGTGCGCGAAGCCGTGCCCGACCCCGCGGTGCCGCGCCGGCGCCGGTGGGCCCGGGCCGCGCTCACCGGCCGGCGCGTGGGCGGCCCGGTCGAGTACCTGGCCGCGCTGCTGCTCGTGGCGGGCACCGTGGCCGGCGAGATCGTGGTGCTCGGCCTCGGCTGGCTGGCCGCCTACTGGTCGCCCCGGCTGAGCCGCAGGCTCGCGCAGTGGGCCACGTTCGGCATGCCTGCCGTGGTCGTCGGCGGTTATCTGCTGTGGCTGTTCGGCCGCTCCGCCGGGTACTGGGGCGGGCCGCTCGCGGACGGGGACATGGAGGCCGCGTTCGCTGACCACTGGCCGTGGCTGCTGCGCGGCGCCGCTCTGGCCAGCGCGGCGTTCCTGCTCTATCGCGCGCGCCGTCCGCGCCCGGCGGCCGAGGGCTGAGCGGGGCGCGTGGCGAGCCGCCGCGCGCCGAGACGGTCTGACGGGGCCGGGGCGCGAGGACCCGGACGGGTGCCGGGCGCGAGGACCCGGACGGCGAAGCGGCGTTCACCGGCTCCGCCGTCCCGTTCACCCGGCCCGGCCTGGCCCCGGGGCCAGCCGGTCGAACCGCCCGGCCTTCACCTCCCGCAGCAGCGCGGCCAGGCGGGCACCGCTCGTGGTCAGCACGGCGCACGGCGCGTCGGACTCCCGCAGCAGCAGCCCGCCGCCGCGGCCGGCCGCTCTGCCCAGTTCCAGGCAGTTGTCCCCGGTGCCGCCGGAGAAGGAGGAGCGCTGCCAGCGCGTGCCGGCGACGGTCGGGGTCCGCATCGTCCGACTCCTCACAGTTCCCGCGCGATGTGGTGGATGAGCTGCCGGGACTCGTCGGCGTCCAGGGACACCTTGCGGGCCCGCGCGAAGAACGCGCGGTAGGCCAGCACGTCGGCCTCCGCGTCCAGGAATCCGCCGCCGAACGGGGTGTCGATCTGTATGGTGTCCAGCTGCGGTACGACGCCGGTGGCGTACAGGACGGGCTGGACGGCCTCGAAGAAGTCCTCGTTCGTGAAGGGCACCACGCGGACCGTGATCGCGGGCCGTTCCGAGGCGGCCATCAGGTATTCGAGCTGCCGCCGTACGACGGCGCGACCGCCGAACCGCATCCGCAGGGCGGCCTCGTGGATGAAGACGTCGAACGGCGGCGGGTTCTCGCGTTCGAGCACGACCTTGCGCCGCATGCGGAACTCGGTGCGGGTCTCGACCTCCTCGGGCGGCAGCTCGATGACGTTGCCGCGGAACAGGGCGCGGGCGTAGTCCGCGATCTGGAGCAGACCCGGCACGGTCACGGTCTGCATGATCTGCATGCCGACGAGGTGGTGCTCCAGCTCGGCGACGTTCAGCGGGCCAGGGGCAACAATGCCACGGTACTCGTCCCACCAGAACTGGCCGCGGTGCTCGCGCGCGATGGCGCACAGGGAGTCGAGCAGCGCCTGATCGGAACAGGAGTAGAAGGTTGCCAGCTTCCGGATGCGCTCCTCGCTGACGCCGATGCGGCCGGACTCTATGTGGCTGATCTTGCCCTGGTCGGTCCCCAGCATGCCGGCGGCTTCCCGGGCCGTCCGGCCGGCCCGCTCCCGCAGCTTCCTCAACTCCGCACCCAGGCGCGCCTGTCGAGCGGTCGGATTCTCCCTCGGCGGCATCGTGTCTCCCGGTCCTTCCGTTGGCTGCCTGACGAGTCTGCCGCCCCCTCACCCCTTGAGTCCACTCGCCTACGCGTTCAACTGATCGCACATATGCCACGGTGCAACGATGCCCCTGAACGTGTTCCCCCCGCAGGAGATGGGGACCGGAGGCGCGGGCCGCGCTTCGGGCGCCGACGACGCGAGCCGGTGTCCGCCGGCATCCCGTGGCGTCCCGTGCGTGGCGCGCCCTCCTGCCGCTACCGTTGGTCGGATGACCGCCACCAGCCCCCGTACCCTCGCCGACGAGCTGCGCTCCCGCTCCGACGCGGAGCTGGCCGGGCTGCTGCGCGCCCGGGCCGACCTGCTCTCGCCGCTGCCCGGTGACCTCTCGCAGCTGGCCACGCGCGCGGGCGCCCGTGCCTCGGTGCTGCGCGCGCTCGACCGGCTCGACACCTTCGCCCTCCAGACCGCGGAGGCGCTGGCCATCGCCCCGCAGCCCTGCCCGTACCCCGTTCTGGCCGCACTGTTGCCGGGCGGGGAGAAGCAATTGCCCGGCGCACTCGCCGCGCTGCGCGCCCGCGCACTGCTCTGGGGCAGGCCCGAGGCCCTGCGCCTGGTCCGCACGGCCCAGGAACTGCTCGCGCCGACCGCCGCCCGGCCCAGCGGCACCGGCCTCGGCCCCGCCCTCGCGGAGACCGCGGCCGGCATCTCGCCCAGCCGCATGCAGGACCTGCTGGCCGGCACCGGGCTGCCGCCGACGCACGACCCGGTGAGCGCCCTGACGGCTCTCACCGACCTGTTCACCGACCCGGAGCGGCTGACGGCCCTGCTGGCCGAGGCCCCGGACCCCGCACTCGCGGTGCTGGAGCGGCTGGCCTGGGGCCCGCCCTACGGCGAGGTCTCCGCACGGCCGGGGCCGCACCTGCGCTGGCTGATCGACCGCGCCCTGCTGATGCCGACCGCGCCGGGCACGGTCGTGCTGCCCCGCGAGGTCGCCCTGTACCTGCGCGGCGGCCGGGCGCACCGGGAGCTGCGCCCCGACCCGCCCGAGCTGCTGCCGCGCGCGACGTTCGAACCGGACGCCGTGGACGCCGCGGCGGCCGGCGCGGCCGGCGCCGCGCTCGTGCTGGTCGAGGAACTGCTGACCGCGTGGGAGCACCAAGCGCCCCCTGTGCTCCGGGCCGGCGGCCTCGGCGCCCGCGACCTCAAACGTCTCGCCGTCGCCCTCGACACCTCGGAACCCGACGCCGCCTTCTGGCTCGAACTCGTCTTCGGCGCCGGGCTGCTCGCCTCGGACGGGGCGGCGGACGAACGGTTCGCGCCCACCCCCGCGTACGACACCTGGTGCCGCCGGCCGCCCGAGGAACGCTGGCTGCACCTGGTCACCGCGTGGCTCGCCGGCACCCGCGTGCCGGGGCTCGTCGGCACCCGCGACGGCAAGGGCAGGCTGCTCACCGCGCTCGGGCCCGGCCTCGACCGCGGCCCCGCGGCCGAGCTGCGGCTGGCCACGCTGCGGCTGCTCGCGGACGTTCCGCCCGGCCACGCCCCGGATCCCGCCGCCGTGCGACGGCGCATCGACTGGGAGCTGCCGCGCCGACTGGCCGACGAGACGCGCGGGGAGCTGTGCGCGGCGGCGCTCGCCGAGGCGGAGCTGCTGGGCGTGACCGGGCGGGGCGCCCTCGCCTCGTTCACGCGCCCGCTGCTGCCCCACGCGCCGGAGGGCGCCACCCCGCCGTGCGTCGGCGCCGGGAGCGCGAACGGCACCAGGGGCGGGGAGGAGGCCGGGAACGGCCGCGGCGGTGAGCCCGGTGACGGTGCCGGGGCCGATGTCGGGGCCGATGCCGGGCACGTGCTCGGCGACCTCCCCGGCCGGGCGGAACGGGAGGCCGCCGCGGCGCTCCTCGCCGCCCACCTCCCGGCGCCCGTCGACCACGTGCTGGTGCAGGCCGACCTGACGGCCGTGGCCCCCGGCCCGCTGGACCGCGAGCTGCGGCAGGCGATGGCCCTGGCCGCCGACGTGGAGTCCAAGGGGGTGGCCACCGTCTACCGGTTCACACCCGCCTCGGTGCGCCGCGCGCTGGACGCGGGCTGGACGGCCGAGGAACTGCACGCGTTCGTCGCCTCGCGGTCCGCGACCCCCGTGCCCCAGCCTCTCACCTACCTGATCGACGACGTGGCCAGGCGGCACGGCCGGCTGCGGGTCGGCGCCGCGGGCAGCTACGTGCGGTGCGAGGACGAGTCGCTGCTCACCCAGCTGCTCGCCGACCGCCGCGCCGAGGGGCTGCGGCTGACCCGGCTCGCCCCGACCGTGGTGGTCTCGGCGGCGCCGCCCGACGCCCTGCTCGCCGGGCTGCGCGACCTCGGGTTCGCGCCCGCCGCGGAGACGGCGGAGGGCGCGGTGGTCGCCCTGCGCGCGCAACCGAGGCGCACGCCCCCTCGCTCGGCTCCCGAGCCCGCGCCCGACACCCCGCCGCGTGCCGACGACGCGCTTCTCGCCGCCGCCGTGCGCGCCATCCGCGCCGGCGACCACGCCGCGACGGGCGCCGCACGCGCACCAGCCGCCGCACGCGTGCCGGAGGCCACGGGCCCGCCGCCGCGCACGCCGGCGGACGCGACGTTGCGGACGTTGCGCGCGGCGGCGCGTTCCGGCGGTCTTGTCAGGATCGGCTACGTGGGCGCGGACGGCCTCGCGGCCCACCGCGTCGTGTCGCCGGTGCGGGTGGAGGGGGGCTTCGTCACCGCGTTCGACCACACCGCGGACGAGGTGCGCACCTACCCCCTGCACCGCATCACCGGCAGCGCGGACACCGGCTGACCCGTCCGGGGGCCCGGTCGCTACGCTGCCGGGAGGAGGCGCGACATGATCACCGTTCCCGCCGGACTGGCCGCGTACCAGGCGCGGTTCAACGGCGAAGCCGGACGTGCCTGGACCGAGGCCCTGCCCGGACTCGCCGCCCGTGTGCTCGACCAGTGGCGGTTGCGCCCCACCGGCCCGGGGCGGCACGGCATGGTGGCCCTGGTGCTGCCGGTCGAGCGCGAGGACGGCACCCCGGCAGCCCTGAAGATCCGCCCGCGCACCGAGGAGAACGCGGGCGAGGCGCCCGCCCTGCGCGCCTGGAACGGCGCCGGCGCGGTGCGCCTGCTGGCCCACGACGAGGACACCGGCTCGCTGCTGCTCGAAGCCCTCGATCCCGCGCGCAGCCTCGACGACGTGCCCGACGCCCGCGCCGCCTGCGGGCTGCTGGCCGGGCTCCTCGCCCGCCTGACGGCCGTGCCGCCGCCGCCCGGCGTCCGGCACCTGCGGGACGTGGCCGGCGCGATGGTCGCCCAGGCCCCGGAACTGCTGCCGCGCCTGCCCCGCGACGACGACCGCAGGCTGCTGGCCGACTGCGCCGCCGCGACGCGCGAGCTGCTGCCGGAGCCGGGCGAGTCGTTGCTGCACTGGGACCTGCACTACGAGAACGTCCTGGCCCCCGCGCCCGGCGGCGAACGCGGCGAACCGTGGCTCGCGATCGACCCCGAGCCGCTGGTCGGCGACCCCGGATTCGATCTGCTGCCCGCGCTCGACAACCGGTTCGACCCGGCCGAGATCCTGCCGCGCTTCGACCTCATGACCGAGGTGCTGTCCCTGGACCGGGACCGCGCCAAGGGCTGGTCGCTGGCCCGGGTGCTCCAGAACTGCCTGTGGGACATCGAGGACGGCGAACCCGCGCTGTCGCCCGTGCAGACCACCATCGCCAGGACGCTGCTCGCCCACCGCTGAGCGCTTCCGCTCCCCCTGGGCCGAGACGGCGGCGGGCCGCGGCGCTGGGCCGGGGCGCTGGGCCGAGCCGATGCCGGGCCGCGGTGCTGGGCCGAGCCGATGCCGAGCCGATGCCGGGCCGCGGTGCTGGGCCGAACGCGGTAACCGGGCGCGCGGGCGGAACAACATACCGGCACGGCAGGTTCGCACCCGGTATGAGAGCCATCGTTTACCACCAGGGCGGCCCGTCCGACGTTCTCCACCTGGTCGAGCGCGAACCGCGCCGGCCGGACGCCGGCGAGGTCCGGGTCCGCGTCGTGACCTCGGGCGTGAACCCCACCGACTGGAAGCAGCGTGAGAACGGGCCGTCCGGCGGCACCGGCGAGGAAACGGTCCCCCACCTCGACGCCGGGGGCATCGTCGACGCGGTCGGCCCCGGCGTCGAGCACCTGCGGGTGGGCGACCGGGTCTGGACGTTCATGGCCTCCGCCTACCGGCCCGGCTCAGGAACGGCCCAGGAGTTCACGACGCTGTCCACCGACCGGGTGGCGCCGCTCCCGGACGGCATCGACTTCGACACGGCCGCCGCCATCGGCGTTCCCGCCCTCACCGCGCACCGCGCGCTCACCGTTCACGAGGACGGACCGCGGCGGTTGGCCCCCGGGGCGCTCGCGGGCCGGACCGTGCTGGTCTCCGGCGGTGCGGGCGCCGTGGGGCATGCGGCGATCCAGCTCGCGCGATGGGCGGGGGCCGAGGTCATCACGACCGTCAGCGGGGACGCCAAGGCGGCGCTCGCGACCGCGGCGGGCGCGTCGCACGTGCTGAAGTACACCGACCCGGACACGGCCGGCGCGATCCGGAAGATCGCCCCGAACGGCGTCGACATCGTGGTCGAGGTCGCCGCGAACGCCAACGCCGCCCTCGACGCCGAAGTGATCGCCGACCGGGGAACCATCGCCGTCTACGGCAACGACCGGGGCGATGACGCGGTGCGCCTGGAGTTCGGCCCGTACCTGTTCCGCAACGTGCGCTACCAGTTCCTCGTCCTGTACACGGTGGGCGAGCAGACCCTGCGGGCCGGCGCCGAGGATGTGGCGGCGGCGCTGCGGGACGGCGCGCTGCCCGTCGGCGAGGAGGCGGGGCTTCCGCTGCACCGCTATCCGCTTGAGGAGACGGGGCGCGCCCACGACGCGGTGGAGGCGGGGGCGGTCGGGAAGGTCCTGGTCGAGGTGACCGCCCCCTGACGCGCGGCCTCTTCCGCACGTGGGCCCGGCGTCCCGGCGCCGGGCCCACGTGCGCGGCGCGAACGCGGCCGGGCCGATGGCTCCGCGGCGCGACAACCGCCGACGACGGTCGCGGGACAACCGTCCGGCGGCGGTCACGGGACAACCGTCCGGCGGCGGTCACGGCTGCCGCGGAGGCACGGCCGCACCGCGACCTGCCGCCGTGTGCCCGCCCGGCACGGCCGGCTGTGCCGGGCGGGCTGCTCTCACGCGGCCGGTCGCCGCGCGCAGACCTCTATCTCGATCTTCATCCGGGGGTCGGCGAGGCCGCACTCGATCATCGTGGCGGCGGGCTTGATCTGCCCGAAGCAACCGCGCAGCAGGGGCCAGCACGGCTCGAAGTCGTCACGGTCCGGCAGCATGTACCGCACCCGCACCACGTCGGCGAACGAGGCGCCGGCCTCCGCAAGCGCGGCACCGATGGTGCGCAGACACTGCTCGGCCTGCTCCACCACATCGTCCGAGATCGTCATCGTGGCGTAGTCGAACCCGGTCGTACCGGACACGTGCACCCAGTCGCCGTCGACCACGGCACGGGCATAGCCGATCTGCTCCTCATACGTCGAGCCGCTGAGGACCGCGCGTCGTTCCGTCATGCCGGAAACGCTAAGTGACCAGCGGAGATACGTCCAGGAAAACCCCGAGGTGCCGCTGTCGCAGCTGCACGCGTTCGCCGTACTCGCCGAGGAACTGCACTTCGGCCGCGCCGCCGCCCGGCTCGGCGTCGCGCAACCGCCGCTGAGCCAGCAGATCCGCCGCCTGGAGGAAAAGGTCGGGCACCCGCTGTTCACCCGGGGTCCCGGCCGCGTCGAGCTGGCACCGGCCGGCCGCGAGCTCCTGCCCGCGGCCCGCGCCGCCCTGACCGGTCTCGCGGACGGCCTGAGCGCCGCACGAGCCGCGGGAAGCGGCCGGACGGGGCGCCTGCGGATCGGATTCGCCGCGTCCCTCGCGCTGACCGTGCTGCCCGGCCTGCTCGGCAGGTTCCGCGAGCGGTACCCCGACGTGCGGCTCGACGTGCGGGAGATGACCTCGGCGCCGCAGCTCACCGCCCTGCGCGAGCGCGACATCGACGTGGGCCTCCTGCGCGAACAGCCCGCGGACCGGGCAGGGCTCCGGTTTGCGACCGTGCTCACCGAGCCCTTCGTCGCGGTGCTGCCGGCCTGCCACCCGCTGGCCGCGCGCCGGTCCGTTCCGCTCGGGCTGCTGGCGGATTCCCCGTTCGTGTTGCTGCCCCGTGCCGTGGGCCCCGAACTGCACGACCGGATCACCGGCCTGTGCGCCGAAGCGGGATTCACACCGCGCGTGGCGCAGCACGCGGTCGAGTGGCCGACCGTGTGCGCCATGGTCGCGGCCGGCATGGGTGTGTCGCTCGCCCCCGCGTGCATCCGGCGCATGCGGTGCGAAGGCGTCGTGTTCCGCCGCGTCGAACCCGCCTCCGCCCGCACGACCGTCGCCATGGCCTGGCGCGGTGACGAGTCCACCCCGCTGGTCGGCAACTTCCTCGCTGTCGTCGGCGGCGCGGCTGCGCCCCACTGACGGCCCGCGCCGCTCCCGGAAAGACGGCACGCGCCGCTCCCCGGAAGGCGCGGGCTACCGCCCGAGAGCACCTGGCGAGCGACCGACCGCGAGCACCTGGCGAGCGGATGCCCGGCGGATTGCCGGGTCGATCCGGCAGACTGGAGGCTTGGCCAGTTCCCGCCAGGCCGGAGGAGAGACACGAGCGTGACAGGCCCCCTCATCGTGCAGAGCGACAAGACGCTGCTGCTTGAAGTCGATCACGAACAGGCCGAGGCGTGCCGACGCGCCATCGCGCCGTTCGCCGAGTTGGAGCGTGCCCCCGAGCACATCCACACCTACCGGGTGACCCCGCTCGGCCTGTGGAACGCGCGGGCCGCCGGGCACGACGCCGAGCAGGTCGTCGACGCCCTGGTGACGCACTCGCGCTACCCCGTGCCTCAGGCGCTGCTGGTCGACGTGGCCGAAACGATGGCCAGGTACGGGCGTCTCTCGCTGGTCAAGCACCCCGCGCACGGCCTGGTGCTCCAGACCACCGACCGGCCCGTGCTCGAAGAAGTGCTTCGCTCCAAACGCATCCAGCCGCTG
This sequence comes from Streptomyces marincola, assembly GCF_020410765.1. Lineage (NCBI taxonomy): Bacteria > Bacillati > Actinomycetota > Actinomycetes > Kitasatosporales > Streptomycetaceae > Streptomyces > Streptomyces marincola. The sequence continues at coordinate 2,958,014 of NZ_CP084541.1, forward strand.
GTCGGTGCCCGTGTCGATCCGGACACCGTGGTCGTCCACCCCTCCGAGCGCGGCCAGATCAAGCAGGCCCTGCTGAAGCTCGGCTGGCCGGCGGAGGACCTGGCGGGGTACGTCGACGGCGAGGCCCACCCGATCGAGCTGCTTCAGGACGGCTGGCAGCTGCGCCCCTACCAGGAGCAGGCCGTGTCCGGTTTCTGGCACGGCGGCTCGGGCGTCGTCGTGCTGCCGTGCGGCGCGGGCAAGACGCTCGTCGGCGCGGGGGCGATGGCGCAGGCGCGTTCCACCACGCTGATCCTCGTCACCAACACGGTCTCGGCTCGCCAGTGGAAGTCCGAGCTGATGCGCAGGACGTCGCTGTCGGAGCACGAGATCGGCGAGTACAGCGGCACCCGCAAGGAGATCCGGCCGGTCACCATCGCTACTTACCAGGTGCTGACGACGCGGCGCAAGGGCGTGTATCCGCACCTGGAGCTGTTCGACTCGCGCGACTGGGGGCTGATCATCTACGACGAGGTCCATCTGCTGCCGGCTCCGGTGTTCAAGTTCACCGCCGATCTCCAGGCCCGCCGCCGCCTCGGACTGACCGCCACACTGGTGCGCGAGGACGGCCGCGAGTCCGATGTGTTCTCGCTGATCGGGCCCAAGCGGTTCGACGCGCCGTGGAAGGAGATCGAGGCACAGGGCTGGATCGCGCCGGCCGACTGCGTGGAGGTCCGCGTCGACCTGACCGACTCGGAACGGCTCGCCTACGCCATGGCGGAGCCTGAGGAGCGCTACCGGTTCTGCGCCACGACCGACTCCAAGCGCCGCGTCACCGAGACTCTCGTGCGCCGGCACGCCGGGGAGCAGACCCTCGTCATCGGCCAGTACATCGACCAGCTCGACGAGCTGGGCGAACAGCTCTCCGCGCCCGTCATCAAGGGGGACACGAGCAACGCCCAGCGTGAGAAGCTGTTCGACGCGTTCCGGGCCGGTGAGCTGTCGGTCCTCGTGGTGTCGAAAGTGGCGAACTTCTCGATCGACCTCCCGGAGGCGACCGTCGCCATCCAGGTGTCGGGCACGTTCGGCTCACGCCAGGAGGAGGCCCAGCGCCTCGGCCGGGTGCTGCGTCCGAAGGCGGACGGGCACGAGGCGCGCTTCTATTCGGTCGTCGCGCGCGACACGGTCGACCAGGAGTTCGCCGCGCACCGGCAGCGGTTCCTCGCCGAACAGGGCTACGCCTACCGGATCATGGACGCGGGCGACGTGTTCGCGGCGGGTGACGAGGAGGAGTTGGGCGGTGTCTGAGCCGGCGGTTCGTCCGGCACGCGGCCGAGGACGGCCACCTCGAACGCCGTCCCCGCCACGATCCGCACGGCCCGCACGACGCGGGCCGCGGCACTGAGCAGTCCCGGCGCGCGGACCAGGGCGGAAGGAGCGTCGGCGGCAGGGTGAACAGTTGCGGTACTCATGCCTCAACCTTGCCGCCGCCCGCCCCCGACGGGCATCGCCCGCCGGTCGGAACGCCGCCCGGCCCATGGTCATCCCCGCGGCCGACTCACCCTTACGGGCCGGGCAGGGAGGGCTTCAGGGTCCGCTCCCCACGTCCCCTACCGTCCGTGCGCCGGGTCCCGGCCTCGCGGCGGCGGGCGCCCGCTCGGCCGGGTCCGTCCGCATGGGTCTCCAACATGGGTCCGTCCGCGTGGGGTCGCCCACGAGAGGTGCCCGAGTCGTGCGGGGGCGCGGGGCGGCCCGCGGCCTTGCGCGGGGGCGACCGCGCCACGTGGCGATCGTGACCGCCGCCGACGGCGGCCCGCCGCACGGGCCCGCTCCCGCCGCCCCGTACGGCCGAGAGACCCCACCGCGCGCGCCCCGCACCCGCGCGCCCCTCACCACCCCCACACGCCGTTCACTCTCCGTAACCATTCCCCTAGTGTCATACCCACCGGGCCCGCAAGGGGAGCCAAAGGCCCGAACACCCCAAAAACAGAAAGGAAGCCCATGACCACCGACGAGTGAGCACGACAACGAGCGGCTACCGCAGGCAACCGGTCGGCTGGGAGGACCAGTTGCCCTCCACCCGCTCACGGGCCACGGCGACACAACACCGGAACGCATCGACCTCCCACGGGCGGCACCCGCCCGGACGCGCCCCCCGAACTCGCCGGTCCCGTCTTCTCCTCCGAACGGGGACAGTCCCTCCCGGCCACGGCGCCCACTGGCCGACGGCGACCAGCTCCCCGGCAACCGGACCCGAAACCACCACCCGGAAGCGGTACGTGGTGCGAAGGACCGGCTGTGCAACACGTGACGGCAACGGCACGCACAACAAGCCCGCCGGTCGCGAGACGCCACCCCGACAATCCAGGGCGCGTCCCCACCTCGCGACCGGCAGGCCCACCCACCCCACCACCAGCCACCGACACACCCGAAAAACCGAAAACAAGCACAACCCGACACGAAAACCGAGACCAACCGCACAGCAACCCGCACAAACCACCCCCCACGACACGCGCCAAGGCAACCCCACCCCCCGGACCACCGGCATAAAATCCAACGGGAGGTGGGCAGATGAGTTCCCGGCTGGCGGCCTACGCCGTGTGCATCGAGGACGGACGGGTGCTGCTTGCCCACCACCGGGCAACCGTCTGGACCCTGCCGGGCGGCGGAATCGAGCATGCGGAGGACCCGTTCGACACGGTGGTCCGGGAGATCGCCGAGAAGACCGGATACAACGCGGTGGTCGAACGGCTCCTTGGGGTGGACTCACGGGTAATACCCGCACCCGCCGCACGCTCGGGAATCGAGCACCAGAACATCGGCATCCTCTACCAAGTCCGTATCACCGGTGGCCAACTGCGGCCGGAGCCAAACGGCGAAACTCCCGTAACGGCCTGGACTCCCCTACCCGACATCGCCGGCCTGCGCCGCTCTTCGCTGGTCGATGTGGGCATTGCTCTCGTGCAGACCCTCCCAGCGACCGGCCATGTCGCTCCGGTCTCCGTCGGCGGGCTGATTCAGCACTGAGCACACCCGGCGTCGTGTCGTCCTGCTCGATTGCCCGCCGGCCAGCTCCCGCACCGTCCGCTGCACCCTGCGGTATTCCGTAGCGACAGGGAGGAAGAAAGCCGGGCGAATGAGGCAGGATTTCTGACGCGTCGTCCGGTGACGACACGGTGACCGGATCCGAGTCCACGGCCTGGTGCCCGGCGACGGCCGAGGCATCATGTCCGGTGGTGCGGACGCACCACGCGACGAAAGGCGTGCCATGAAGTTCGCAGTCATCGGTGGGACCGGGCTGATCGGCTCCCAGGTCGTCGACAACCTCAACGCCGCCGGGCATGAGGCGGTCCCACACTCGAAATCCACCGGCGTCGACGTCATCAGCGGCCAGGGCGTGGACGAGGCAGTGGCGGGAGTCGATGTCATCGTCAACCTGACGAACTCCCCGACTTTCGACGACGCATCCGCGGCCTTCTTCAGAACCTCAATGGATCTCCTGCTGGCCGCAGGCCACAGGAGCGGTGTCCGCCATTTCGTCGTGCTGTCCATCGTGGGCGTGAACCGCGTACCGGAACTGGACTACTACCGGGCCAAAGTCCTCCAGGAGGACCTTCTCGCGGCCGGGCCGATTCCCTATTCGATCGTGCGCGCGACGCAGTTCATGGAGTTCATCGACGCGGTCCTCTCCTGGACGGCCGACGAGGACACCGTCCGACTGCCCGCCACGCCGATTCAGCCGATCGCCGCCCAGGACGTGGCCGCCGTAGTCGCGGACGTCGCCGCGGGCCCACCGCTGGGGGGCATCCGCACCATCGCCGGCCCGGACATCTTCCCTCTCGACGAACTGGGCCGGATCACGCTGGCCCACGCATCCGACAAACGCACTGTCGTCACCGACCCCACCGCCGGCATGTTCGCTGCCGTCCAGAGGGACGTCCTCACCGACAAGCATGCTCACCTCGCTCCCACCCGCTACGTCGACTGGCTTCCCTGACCGGCCCGCTCCCTGATTCACCCGCCACACAGGCCAAGGCCATCAGGCTGTGTGCCGCGCGGCGAATCGGAGTGCGCCGCTCCCTCCCGGGCGCCACACTGCTCGGATGTCGCTGACTGCCGCTGCTATCGCCTCCGCGTTCGGACTCGGGAGGCCACGCGGCCCTATGCGCCCGCTGGCCAACGGCGGGCAGCCGCCGAGCAGTTGGGTGCTCACGACGACCGGAGGCCGATGGGTGGTCAAGGCCGACCGCCTGTCCGGCGCATGGCGGCGCCGGCACGCGGAACGAGTCCACCGGCTGGAGAGTGCCGCCCTGACGGCCGGCATCCCCTCACCGCGGCCCGTCGAACCGCCCGCTCCTGCGATCGGCTACTGGCACCACCCGCAAGGCCACGAGCTGGTACGGGTCAGCGAATGGGTCGAAGGCCACGACCTCAGACACCTCGACGTGGCCGCTTCCGCGCCCACGGAAGCGGCCAGCTGGGTGGGCGCCACGCTGGGCCGCGTGGCGCTGTTGGGCACGGACCGGGACGCGGGCCCACAGGACGAGCCCGCCCTGCATCCACTCACCGACTGGCGCGCGTGGGTGGCCGAGGCGGAAGCGGCGAACCACCCTGTGGCCGCCCCGGCGCGGTCTCTGCTGCCTGTCATCGAAGACGCCACCGCGCTGGTCGCCCTGGCCCTGCGCGACGGCCCTGGCAGGGTCCTCGTGCACGGCGACACCTCCCGAGCCAACGTGCTGCGCACAGCGACCGGCTATTCGTTGATCGACTGGGAGGGAGCCAGGGCGGACGTGCCGTGGTGGGAGGCAGTGAATGTGGCGTTCCGCTTCGCCACCCCGTTCAACGGGCCCACAGCCGTCGGGGACCCGCGCGTGGTCCGGCCGTTGCTGGAGGCGTACCTCGCCCAGGGCGCGCCGGGAGGCCGCGCCGATACATCCGCGTTCGCGGGGCTGCTGCGCAGTCAGCTCACGGTCATCGCCTGGTGGCTGTGGCAGGCCCTGGGGCACCGGGGCGCCCATGCCGCCCAGCGGCAGTTCGGACTGCGCATCGTTGCCTCGGCCGCCGAGGGCATGCCGCACGTGATGCGTTCACTGGACTCGTGGGCTGCGCTTCTGCGCTGACCGCGCGCCCTTGGCGCCCCGGTCGCGGACCAGCCCTGGGGCTGGTTCCCGCGACCGGGGCGCGGGTCGGCGACCGCCACCGTCCGACCGGGCCGCCGCACGGCCGCCGCAGGCGGCGGGATCCGCGGCCGATGGCCGCGGAGCCGAGCGCTGGCGTCGGCGCGCCACCCGACGGCACGGACCACGCGTGAGCCCGGATCATCTGCTCCCCGCGGGACCGGTCGGCATGCCGCGTCGGAAGACACGCAGCTTCGGTTCACGGCTTGCGGGACAGCCTCCGCCACGCGTCGGGCGGTAGGCCGCTCACGGCCTGCGGGACAGGGCCCGCCACGCGTCGGGCGGCAAGCCGCTGCTCAGGGCTCGACCCGCTCCTTGCCGTGCGTGGGGACGATTCCGAGCGTGTGCATGCGTTGGGCTCCCCATTCCCCCAGGCCGCCGAGTGCCGTGTAGAGCGCAGCCCCTTCATCGGTCAACTCGTACTCGACGCGGGGCGGCGTCTCCTCGAACACGGTCCGCCGGACGATGCCGTCCGCCTCCAGCTCGCGTAGCTGCTGGGCGAGCACCTTCTCGCTGATCCCGGGGAGACTGCGCCGCAACTCGCCGAAGCGGTGCAGCCGTTCGTCCAGCGCCCAGAGGATGAGCGCCTTCCACTTGCCCTCGACGACATCCATCGCGGCGTCGAGGGCACAGATGTACGGCGGGTTACGCATCCTTCCCATGATAGCCAGGCCGCGTCGCCTCACTCATGGATACCCGAGCGCGGGTTCAGCCGTTCGCGACGGCCCGCCGCATCCGCCACAGCGAGGCACTGAGGTGTCCGGCCAGCTCCGCGGGCACGCCCGCCTCCCCGGAGGCGGCGAGGATGTTCTCCAGGCCGACCGCCTGCATGGCGGGGTTGTACTCGTCCGGGACGGATGCGCTCGCGTCCGCGCCGTCGACGGTAAGGGGCAGCATCTGCTCCAACCACGGCCGCAGCACCTCGCGCTTGAAGGTGCCAAGGTCGCCGCCTTCCGCGTGGACCAGCGCCACGGCATGGTCCGTACCGGCACCGATGCCGTACATGCCGCTGAGCGCGGCCATGTCGTACAGCGCCGCGAACCCCGCGTCCTCGCCCACCCAGTGCGCGCGCCCCATGGGGCCGAGCGCCGGAGCGACGCGGTCGAACAGGTCGCGCGGACCGCTGTAGAGGATGAAGGCTCCCGGAGTCCCGACCGACTGCGGCACAGCCATGATCCCGCCGGCCAGGAAACGCACTCCGTACCCTTCGAGCCATCCGGCGAGTGCGCGCGCCTGCCGTACCGAGCCGCTGGTCAAGTTGACCAGCGTGGTGCCGGTCAGGTCGCTCAGGACGGGGGTGAGCGTTTCGCGCACACTCGCGTCGTCCAGCAGGCAGATCACGGTCAAGTCGCCCGCCGCGACGGCCTCTCCGACGCTCGACGCCTCTTTCGCGCCGCGCGCGACCAGTTCGCCCGCCTTGCCGGCGGAGCGGTTCCAGACCGTGACCTCGCGGCCCGCGCCGAGGAGCGCGTCCGCCAGCGCCCGTCCCATGGCTCCCAGGCCGAGAATGCTGATGTGTTCGTATCGCGTATTCATGCGGAACACGCTCACGCAGCAGGGAACATGTCCACAAGAACCCACTTTGAAGTGCGTGGTTACCCCAAGGTCAGTCACCCTGAGCCGCCTGGGCGCACGGCGACCAAGTCCGCCGTCCGGACTGCCGGCCACCGGGGCCGGGCCACCGGTCGGCCGGTGATCGGATACGATCGCCGCATGGTCTACATGTTTGTCCGCTGCCGAACGATCTGAGGCGCGTGCCGCCGCACGCGTGCGGCGCCCAGTGCCCGCCGATGGACCCCGCAGGAGACCACCGCGGTCTCATGGCTCGACCCCGCGGGTGTCGGTCGGCCCCGTGATCATCCACGCGCACCCTCGCCGGTAGGGGCTTCCCTGTCGCGTGCCGTCCTCGATGGACGGGACGCCGCGGTCGCCCGCCGCACCGGCCCCACCCCCGGCCACCCACGGCGCCGCATCGCGCCGGGCCCGGTGGCGTGCGCGTTCATCGTTTCTCCGGCTTCGGCGGTTCACCGCGGCGGGTAACGGCTTTCGCCGTGCCCGCCGCCCCGCCAGACACAGAACATGGAACAGACCGTATGAATACCGTCCCTGACACCGACTCGCGCCGGCAGGCCGGCGCCGCGCGCCCCACGTTCGTCCTCGTGCACGGCTCCGGCTCGAACTCGTTCATGTGGGCCCCGGTCCAGCGCGCGCTGACCCTGCTCGGCCACCGCAGCTACGCCGTCGATCTGCCGGGGCACGGCTTCGACGCGCAGTACCCGGCCGCCTACCAGGCTCCGCAGGACCTCGACGCGTGGGCGGCCGAGCCGTCGACCCTGGCCGGGGTCGCCCTGCGGGACAACGTCGACATGGTCGTCGACGTCGTTCGCAAGGTGGCCGAGCACGGGCCGGTGGTTCTCGTGGGCGCCAGCCTCGGCGGCATGACGATCACCGGCGTGGGCAACGAGATCCCCGACCTGGTCGACCGGCTCGTGTACATCTCGGCGTGGTCCTGTGTGGAGCGCTCGAACCCCATCGAGTACATGCAGGAGCCGGAGTTCGCCGACAATCTGCTGGGCCCGCTGGCCGCGTTGAACGTCGGCGACCCCGCCGTGCTCGGCGTCGGCCGGGCCAACTACCGCAGCGCCGACCCGGCCCTGCTCAGCGCCCTCAAGGCGGCGATCATGGCGGACGGCACCGACGCGCAGTTCATGGCGTTCCTCAACATCCTGCAACCGGACGAGTCCCTCGCGGTGATGATGTCGGACGCGCGCGTACGGGCCGACACCTGGGGCACGGTCGCCAGGACCTACATCCGCCTCGCGCACGACCGTTCCCTGCCCGTGGCGATGCAGGACCGCCTGATCGCCGAGGCCGACGCCCTGACGCCCGACAACCCGTACGAGGTGCACACCCTCGAAACGAGCCACACCGGCTTCCTGCTCGACCCCGTGAAGCTGGCCGGCATCCTCGACGGGCTGCCGCTCTGACCTGCTGACCCGCCGGCGGCCTTCGCGCCCCGGACAGCAGCGAACGGGCGCACGTCGCGCCCACGCGCGGGCCCGGCGTCGCACGACGGCGGGCCCGCGCCCCTGTGCCCCGTCGGCTCTCCCCCGCGTGCGTTCCGCACGGAATGCGGGCAAGGCCCGCGGTCCGCCCTCAACGCGCTTCGAAAGACCGCGGGCCCACGCGCACGTCCGTGTCCCGTCCTCGCCGTTCCGCACGCGTGCCCGTCGTGCCCGCGCGCGGCGCGCCCAGGCGGGAACGGCCCGGGCGCCGCGAGCGCTCACGGCCCGGCTTCTAGGATGCGCACATGACGTCCACCACGCGGGGGCAACCGCGGATACACGAACTGCGTGACGGGTCCCGACGCGACCTGCGCCATCCGGAACGTCCGCGTCCCGTGCGCGTCCATGTGTGGGAGCCGGAACGTCCCCTGGCCGCGCCCGCCCCGCTGGTCGTCGTCTCGCACGGCACCGGAGGTTCCGCGGGCACCATGGAGTGGCTGGCCCTGCCGCTGGCGGAGGCGGGGTTCCGGGCGGTCGCCATCGACCACCACGGCAACAATCTCGTCGACGGCTACGAACCCGAAGGGTTCCTGTTCGTCTGGGAACGGCCGAAGGACGTCACGTTCGTCCTCGACACCCTCTCACTCGACGGGCCGCTCGGCCCGGTCGGCGCCGTGGGGTTCTCCCTCGGTGGCTACACCGTCGCGGCGCTGGCAGGCGCGCGGGTGGACCCGGTGCCCGTGACCGCTCTGCTGGCGGGGCACGTGCCCATGCCCGCCATCCCGGAGTTCCCCGATGTCCTGGAGGCGCTGCGGAAGAAGGTGCCGGCGCACGAGCTGCGGGCCGCGCTCGACGGGGCCGGTGCCGACGTCTCCGACTCCCGGGTGCGGGCCGCCTTCCAAGTGGCGCCGGCGCTCGGCGGGTTGATGACGGAGGAGAGCCTGAAGGCCGTCCGGGTCCCGGTGGGGATCCGCTGGGGCGAGGCCGACACGATCAACCCGTTCCCCGAGCACATCGCGCCCTACCTGAACAGCATCCGCACGGCGGAGGGGCGTTCCGCCGGCCCTGAGGTCCGCCACGAGGACTTCCTGGAAACGGACCCGGGCGGCCGGCTCACCCGGGCCCGGGTCGCCGAGGAGACGGTCGCCTTCTTCCTCCGGCATCTCGGCCGCCCCGAGTCCGGGCACGCGTAGCCGCCGCCCCCGCGCTCACCGCGCCCCCGGCACGCCCCGGGCCGGTGAGCGCGGCCAGGCGCGCCCGGGTCACATGGGCTGAACGTACGCGGCCCGCCATCGCGGCGCGGGGTCCGCGCCCAGCGTGCTCCAGTACTCCCGGCCCCGGACGATCCTGCCGTCCCGCACCGTCCAGAAGGACACCACCCGGTGCACGCCCATCTCCTCGTGCGGCACCTCCACCTCCGACACGACCTCGTCGCCGTGCGCGACGACGCGCAGCACCCGGATCGACCAGCCTTCCGGATACTCCGCGTTGACAGCCACGAAGTTGTCCCGGCCCACGATGCGCTCGGCGCTCACCGGCCACTCCACCACCGCTTCCTCGGCGAACGACGCGCCGACACCCGCCCAGTCCCTCGCCTGCATCCGGTCCCACATGCCCTGCACGATCACCGAAGGTTCCATGCGCCCATTCTGACCGGCACCACTGACAGCCGACCGGCGCGCGGCTCCGCCCCACGCCGCACACCCAACTCCCGGCCACCGGCCACCGGTCCGCCACGACCGACGCACCGACGCACCGGCACACCGGCCACCAGCCCCCTGCCGCCGAAAAGGATTTGCCCCGCGCCCCGGCCGCCCCTAAGCTGCCGTGCTTCCCCTCCTCCGGCCCCGGACCGCGGCGCCCGGCAGGAGTCGGCCGGACGGCAACCGGCCGGCGAGCCCGCACCGACCACGCACCACCGGAGGCTCCGCCGTGCCCGCCCGCTCCCCTCTCGACTCGGAACGCGACCACCTCGCCGCCTCGCGCGCCGCGCTGCGCGCCATGCGCGCCGACGCCGAAGCCCTCGACCTGACCAACGTCACGGCGAACTGGGTCAACGCCGAGGTGCTGCGTTCCGAGGTCGACCTGCGCATCAAGGCTCTCGCCGACCTGGCCGGCACTCCGCTGTTCTTCGGCCGCCTCGACTACGCACAGGCTGTGGACGACGACGGCGGGAGCGGGCACCGCTACTACATCGGCCGCCGCCACGTGCACGACGCCGACGGCGACCCGATGGTCATCGACTGGCGGGCGCCGGTGTCGCAGCCGTTCTACCGGGCCTCCAAGCGCGACCCGCAGGGCATCGCGCTGCGCCGCAGGTTCGGCTACGACGGCGGCGACCTGACCGCCTACGAGGACGAGCACCTGTCGGATCCCGCCGAGGCCGAACGCGGCAGCGCGCTGCTCCGGCGCGAGATCGAACGGCCGCGCGTCGGCCCGATGCGCGACATCGTCGCGACGATCCAGCCGGAGCAGGACGAGATCGTCCGCACCTCGCTCTCCGGCTCGATCTGCGTCCAGGGGGCGCCCGGCACGGGGAAGACCGCCGTGGGCCTGCACCGGGTGGCGTACCTGCTGTACACCCACAGGGAACGCCTCGCGCGCAGCGGCACGCTTGTGATCGGTCCGAACCGGTCGTTCCTGCGCTACATCGAACAAGTACTGCCCGCGCTGGGCGAGATGGAGGTCAAACAGGCCACCGTGGACGAACTCGTCGCGCACGTCGAGGTGCGCGGCACGGACACCGCGCGGGCGGCCACCCTCAAGGGCGACGCGCGGATGGCCGAGGTGCTCCGGCGGGCGGTGCGGTCAGGGGTGCGGCTGCCGACGGAGCCGGTGGTCGTGGTGCGAGGCTCCCGGCACTGGCGCGTCCCCGTTCCCGAACTGGAGGAGATCGTAGAGGAGTTGCGTTCCCGCGACCTGCGGTACGGCTCGGCCCGCGAGGCGTTGCCGCAGCGGATCGCACACGCCGTTCTGGTGCGGATGGAACGCGCGGGCGAGGCGCCGGACGACCGCGTGCAGAACGCCGTGGCGCGCACCCCCGCGGTGAAGGCCGCGATCACGTCCTGCTGGCCGCGGGTCGATCCGGCGAAACTGGTGCTGCGGCTGCTGTCGGACGCCGCGTTCCTGGCCGAGCAGGCCGACGGGATCCTCGACGCGGACGAACAGCGGGCGATCCTGTGGGAGAAGCCGCCGCGCGGCGTGAAGTCGGCGCGCTGGTCGCCCGCCGACGCGGTTCTCATCGACGAGGTCAGGGACCTGGTGGAACGCACCGGCTCGCTGGGGCACGTGGTGCTCGACGAGGCGCAGGACCTGTCGCCGATGCAGTACCGGGCGGTGGGGCGCAGGTGCAGCACCGGTTCCATCACCGTTCTGGGTGACATCGCGCAGGGGACCACGCCGTGGGCGACGCCGAGTTGGGCCGCCGCGCTCGCGCACCTGGGGAAGCCGGAGGCGGCCGTCGAGGAGCTGACGCAGGGCTTCCGCGTGCCGCGCACCGTGATCGCGTACGCCTCGCGGCTGCTGCCCGCGATCGCGCCCGAGCTGTCCGAGGCCACGTCCGTGCGCGACTCACCGGGCTCGTTGGCCGTGCGCCCGGTGCCGGAGGCCGAGCTGTCCGCCGCGGTGGCCGCGGCCTGCGCCGAGGTGCTGCGCAACGAGGGCTCCGTCGGCCTGATCGCGGCCGACGCCCGCGTCCCCGTGCTGGCCGGGGCGCTGTCCGCGGCCGGTCTCACGCATCTCGCGCCGGGCACGGAGACGTCGGCGGACTCCCGGCTGACGCTGGTGCCCGCCTCGCTGGCGAAGGGTCTTGAGTACGACTACGTGGTGCTCGACGAGCCGGCCGCCATAGTCGCGGGGGAGCCGGACGAGCGAACGGGCCTGCGCCGCTTGTACGTCGCGCTGACCAGGGCGGTCTCGGGGCTGTTGGTGCTGCACGCGGAGCCGTTGCCGGGGCCGTTGCGCGAGGCGGCCGAGTCGGCCGCCGCCTGAGGCCGGGGCGCCCGCGCCGCCGGGAAATCCCGGGCGGGCCCGTTCGGCCGCGGGCTACGGTGTGCCGGTGGCGGAGAGCGGAACCGGCCGGCGCGCGGCAGCGGCGGAGGAACGCGCGCGGGGCAGCGCGGGGGACGGCGCGGAGGCGCTCGCGGAAGAGGAGTGTGCCGAAGAGGAGTTCGCGCAGGGGTTCACGGCGGGCTGGGACAGCGAGGCGCGGCTGGTGGACGGCCGCTGGGTCGAACGCCGCCCGCGCCGTCCCGAGGTCGCCGGCCGGCTGCGCGCCGAGACCCGTCTGATGCCGTGGCTCGCCCCGGCGCTGCCGCTGGCCGTTCCGGTGCCGCGCGTCGTCTTCGACGATCCGCTGGTCGTCCGGCACGCCCTGGTCCCCGGTCGGCCGCTGACGGCGCCGGGTGCCGGGCACGGCCGCGCCCTCGGCGCTTTCCTGCGGGCGCTGCACGCGGTGGACGCCGCCGAGGCGGTACGGCACGGCGCGCCCTCGGCGCGTGCGGCGCGCGAGGAGCGCGCGGCCCACGCGGCGGACTTCCGCGCGCGGGTGCTTCCGCTGCTTCCGGCTGACCGGCGCGCGTCCGGCGCGGCGGTGCTCGCGGCGGTGCGCGACCTGCCCGCGCACGCCCTGGTGCACGGCGACCTCGGCCCCGAGCACGTGCTGGCCCGGGGGGACCTGCTCACCGGAGTGATCGACTTCTGCGACGCGCACATCGGTGACCCGGCCAACGACGTGGTCTGGCCGCTGTTCGGCGGCCCGCCCTCGTTCGCCGCCGCGTTCGCCGCCGCCTACGGGGTGTCCCGGGACCTGCGCGACCGCGCCCTGCTCTGGCACCGCCTCGGCCCCTGGTACGAGGTCACGCACGGGCTCGACCTCGGCGACGAGGACACCGTCGGCTCCGGGCTGCGGGGAGTGCTGGGACGACTCCCCGCGTCGGCGTGACGACTCCCGCGCGCCGGCGTGACGCGCCGCCGGCCCTCGGGCAGGCGGGCGGTCGGGGGGCGACAATGGGGGCATGGGTCGTGATCCGACGGAGCGCGAAACGCCACTCACGCCACCGGTGCGCGAGGAGCTGCTGGCCCGCTGGGGCGAGCCGCACCGCCGCTACCACACGGTGACGCACCTGCGGGATGTGCTGGAACGGCTGGTGCCGCTGCGGGAGTTCGCGGAGGATCCGGAGGCGGTCGAACTCGCGGCCTGGTTCCACGACGCGGTGTACGACCCGCGCGCTCCGGACAACGAGGAGCGGTCGGCGTCGCTCGCCGAACGCCTGCTCGCCGGTGACTCGCGCGCCCCCGAGGTGGCCCGCCTGGTCCGGTTGACCGCGGGCCACGCGCCGGCCGACGACGACAGGAACGGCGCGGTCCTGTGCGACGCCGACCTCGGCGTCCTCGCCGGCCCGCCGGCCGCGTACGCCGCCTATGCGGCGGCGGTGCGCCAGGAGTACCACTTCGTGGACGACGCGGCGTTCCGCGAGGGCCGCGCCGAAGTGCTGCGGCGGCTGCTCGCGCTGCCCCGGCTGTTCAAAACCCCGTACGGCGCGGAGCACTGGGAGGCCACGGCGCGCTTCAACGTGCACGGCGAACTGCGGCTGCTCACCGGCTGACGCCGCCCCGGGCGCCCCGTGCCGGGCGTGCGGCGCTCGGCGCGAGGCGCCCGCCTCCCCGCGCGCCCGCGCGGGTGAGCACCGGCCGACGACCTCAGCCGGGCGGCGGCTTTCAGCGTTCGCCCGCGTGCGTCCCCTCGGGCACGCCGGTGCTCTCGGGCACGCCGGTCGGCCGACCGGCGCCGCGGGGCGCGGCGTCCGCGCCTCCGGCGACCGGGCGCGCCGGGCGCGCCGGGCGCCCGGCGCGCTGGACGGCGCGGGACTGGAGCCACGCGCCGCCCAGCGCGGCGACCACGAGCAGCGCGCCGAGCCACGCGGTCCAGGCGTAGCCGAGGCCGCCGCCGATGACGAGGCCGCCGGCCCACGGGCCGATGGTGTTGCCGGTGTTGAACGACGAGGTGGTGGTGGCTCCGGCCAGCGTGGGCGCGCCGGCGGCGACCTCGAAGATGCGGGCGTTGAGGCCGGGCGAGCACAGGAACGCACCGAGCCCGAACAGGCCGGAGAGCACGATCACGGCCGGCGCGTACTCCGCGAAGAGCGCGATCAGCACCAGCACGACGATGGCGGAGCCGAGGCCCGCGTACAGCGTGCCGAACATGTGCGCGTCGGCGAGCCGGCCGCCCACGACCGTTCCGATGAGCGCGCCGATGCCGTACAGGACGAGCACGGCGGGCACCCAGCCCTCGTCGAGGCCGGCCACGTCGGTGAGCAGCGGAGCGAGGTACGAGAAGAAGCAGAACGTGCCCGCGGCGAACAGCGCGGTCGTGGTCATCGCGAGCCACACCTGGGGGTCGCGGTAGACGCGCAGTTCGGTGCGCAGGGCGGGGCGGTGGGCCGCGGTGTCCTGCGGTGAGGTGCGCGGCACGAAGAGGAGCACGCCGACGAGTGCGACGGCCGACATCAGCGCGACGGCCCAGAACGCCGAACGCCAGCCGAGGCTCTGGCCGAGGGCGGCGCCGCCCGGCACGCCCGCGATGTTGGCGATGCTCAGGCCGCCGAGCATCACGGCCATGGTGCGCGCGCGGGCCTGCGGTGGCACGAGGGAGATCGCGACGGCAGCGCCCACGGCCCAGAAGCCGGCGCACGCCACCGCGCTCACCACCCGGCAGACGAAAAGCACCCCGTAACCCGGTGCGAGCGCCCCGACCACGTGGCCGGCCGTGAAGACGGCGAGCAGGCCCACCAGCGTGGTCCGGCGCGGCAGCCGCTGCGTCGCCGCGGCCAGCACGGGGGCGCCGACGACCATGCCGATCGCGAAGGCGGATATCAGCAGGCCCGCGCTGGGTATGGAGACGTCCAAGTCGTCGGCGACCTCGGGCAGCAGCCCGGACAGCATGAATTCCGAGGTACCGAGCGCGAACACCGCCGCGCCGAGGATGTACACGGCGAGCGGCAGGCGGAACGCGGCCCCCGGAGCGGGCGTGGGGAGAGCTGACACGGTCGGTCAACGGAGCCGGGCCCGGTCGCATTCCCGGCACACCTCCGCGCCCCGCGCCTCGCACCGCCCCACGGCCGGCAGACCCCCGACAGGCGGACCGGTCACCGGACGGGCTACCGGCCCGCGGACCGGCGGCTCGCGGTCAGCGGCTCGCCGGGACGATGCGGTAGTCGTGCCGGAACACGAGATTGTGCAGGTCGGCCGCCACGATGGCGCGCAGGGTGGGGATCTCGGCGGCGGCCTGCTCCGCCGTGAACACGTTCAGCGGCCACTCCCCCACCGTCGCTCCCCTCAGGTGCGGGTGGTGGAACGCGGTCCCGTAGTGCGCGCACAGCTCAAGCGGCGGCGCGCCCGCCTCGCGCTGCTCCGGCCAGCTGAGCGTCCACCGCGCCGCCACGCCCTCGGGGGTGCGGTGGACGCCCGAGGCCGCCGGGTCGCCGGTGCCGAGCAGCAGGTGGCTGTCGATCTCGGCGAGCACCTGCCGCGCGGGCGGGTCGAGGAGCGCGACGGCCCGGCCGAACAGCTCCTCCTTCTGCTCCCTCGTGACCGCCGTCCCCCCGTGGGTGCCTTCGCGCAGGTCGGCGAAGTGGCGCAGCAGGGCGGCGGCGTGGTGCGGCGGCAGGGGCGAGGACGTGGGCGGTGCGCTCATGCCGTTCAGGATGCCCGCCGCCGGCCCGGGAACGCGGCACGTCGGCCGAGGCGCCGCGCCGCGTCCCGCTCCGTTCCCCGCCCGCCCCCGCGCCCGGACCCACCCGCACGCCGGCGGGCACCCCGGCGCCCGAGAACGCCCCGCGCCCGAGGACACGCCCGCGTACCCGAAGGCACCCTCGCGCCCCGCGCCTCAGGGCTCGCCGCGCGCGCCGGAACGCGCGCCGTGCTTGCGCCGCCGCAGCCCGGCCTCGCTCAACCGGCGCACCAGCTCCTTGCTGCCGACCTCCACCGCGCCGAGCGCGACGGCCGCCCGGTAGCGTTCGGCGGGCACGTCGTAGTGGTCGCGCTCGAACGCGCGCGGCGGCGCGCCGAGCCGCGCCGCGAACGCGTGCAGTTCGGCGAACGACACGTCGCTGACCAGGTGCGACCACATCCGCCCGTGGCCCGGCCACGTGGGCGGATCGATGAAGACCGTCACTGCCGCGCCCCCGCGAGCGAGCCGACCGCGGCCACCGGCCGGCCCGTGACGCCGCAGACCCAGTGCGGGTCCTCGCCCAGTTCCGGTTCGACGTCGAGCGCGTGCGGTTCCAGTTCCACGCAGACCGGGCACAACGGCCACCTGCCGCGCCGCGCCAGCAATTCGTCCTGAACGTCCTGCGCGAGCAGCCCGGTGACGAAAACCGCCCCCTCCGGCCACTGGTCGCACCACCAGCGGCGGTGGGAAACTGCCTGTTCCAGCATGGACACTTCCTCGGGGCCGGCCACACCGTCCGCCGCGAGGTCGGCGAGCACCAAGGCCCTGCCCCGGTGCAGTGCCTCTTCCGAAGCCGGCTGTTCCATACCGACCATTGGACCAGAGTTCCGGCCGTTTTCCGACCCGACCGGGAGTCCCGGAGGGCTTGACGGGCCAGCGCGGTCGAAAATACGTTTCAGCTGTGAGGAGTGCGATGAAGGAAAATTTCGCCCGCCGGAGCGGCAGACCGCGTCCCGTCGCCGTCACCCCCCGGTTCGCTCCTCCCGAGCCGGCCGCGCTCGCCGCCAAGGTGCGGACCATGGCCCCCTCGATGACCCGTTCCATGCAACGCGTCGCCGAAGCGGTCGCGGGCGACCCCGCCGGCTGCGCCGCGCTCACCGTGACCGGCCTCGCCGAGCGCACCGGGACCAGCGAGGCCACCGTCGTGCGCACCGCCCGCCTGCTCGGCTACCCCGGCTACCGCGACCTGCGGCTCGCCCTGGCAGGCCTCGCCGCGCAGCAGGCGTCGGGCGCCGCGCCCGCCGTCACGGCCGACATCTCCGTGGACGACCCGATGAGCGAGGTCGTCGCCAAGCTCACGGCCGACGAGCGGCAGACCCTCACCGACACCGCGGGCTCGCTCGACGTGCCCCAGCTGGAGGCGTGCGTCGGCGCCCTGGCCACGGCCAGGCGCATCGACGTGTACGGCATCGGCGCCTCCTCCCTCGTCGCCCAGGACCTCGCGCAGAAGCTGCTGCGCATCGGCCTGGTGGCCCACGCGCACGCCGACCCGCACCTGGCCGTCACGAACGCGGTGCAGTTGCGCACCGGCGACGTCGCCGTGGCCATCACCCACTCGGGCCGGACCGTGGACGTCATCGAGCCGCTCCAGGCCGCGTTCGACCACGGCGCGACGACGATAGCCATCACCGGCCGCCCGGACGGCGAGGTCACCCAGTACGCCGACCACGTGCTGACCACGTCGACCGCTCGCGAGAGCGAGCTGCGGCCGGCCGCCATGTCGAGCCGCACGAGCCAGCTGCTCGTGGTCGACTGCCTGTTCATCGGCGTGGCCCAGCGGACGTACGAGTCCGCCGCGCCCGCGCTGCACGCGAGTTACGAAGCGCTCGCCCACCGCCATTCGCCACGCGTCCGCTGACCCACCCACTCCGGAGAGCCGCTTCCGATGTCCACCGACTTCGATTCGCTGACGACCGAGGCACACCGCCCCGACCTGGCCGACATCGACCGGCGCACGACGCTCGACATCGCCCGCGTCATGAACGCGGGGGACGCCACCGTGCCCGGCGCCGTCGCCGCACAACTGCCGAGCATCGCCGCAGCGATCGACGCGGCGGCGGAACGGATGGCGCGCGGCGGACGCCTGCTGTACCTGGGCGCCGGGACCGCGGGACGGCTCGGCGTGCTGGACGCGAGCGAGTGCCCGCCGACGTTCAACACCTCGCCCGACGAGGTCGTCGGCCTCATCGCCGGCGGCCCCGAGGCCATGGTGTCCGCCGTCGAGGGCGCGGAGGACAGCAAGCGGCTGGCCGCGGACGACCTCGACGCGCGCGGGCTGACCGCGGACGACGTCGTCGTCGGCGTCTCGGCCTCGGGGCGCACGCCGTACGCGGTCGGCGCGGTCGAGCACGCGCGCGCCAGGGGCGCGCTCACCATCGGTGTCTCGTGCAACGAGGGCTCGCCCCTGGCCGCGGCGGCGGAACACGGCATCGAGGTCGTCGTCGGGCCCGAGCTGATCGCCGGTTCAACGCGTCTGAAGGCGGGCACCGCGCAGAAGCTCGTGCTGAACATGATCTCGACGATCAGCATGATCCGCCTCGGCAAGACCTACGGGAACCTGATGGTCGACGTGCGCGCCTCGAACGAGAAGCTGCGGGCCAGGTCGCGGCGCATCGTGCACCTCGCCACCGGCGCACCCGCCGGCGTGGTCGAGGAGGCGCTGACGGCGACCGGCGGTGAGGTGAAGCACGCGATCCTCACCATTCTGGGCGAGGTGGACGCGCCCACGGCCGACCGTCTGCTGACGCGCCACGGCGGCCACCTGCGCGCGGCCCTGACGGCGGCGCGCGCGTGACCGACCCGCGACCGCCGGGCACGTCCGCACCGGGTACAACCCTGCCGGGCACGTCCCTGCCCGGCGACGCGGAACGCTGTCTCGGCACGGCCGGCATACCGGCGGCCGAGGTGACCGCGTGCGCGCCCATGGCCGGCGGCACCTACAACACGCTGCTGCGCCTGCGGCTGCGCGACGGCGCCCGGCTGGTGCTGAAGCTGCCGCCGCCGCGGCACGCCCCGGCCCTCACCCACGAACGGGACCTGCTGCGCGGCGAGGCCGCCTTCTTCCGGGCCGCCGCGGAGGCGGGGGTCCCGGTGCCCGAGGTGGTCGCGGCCGACCGCGACTTCGTGCTGATGACCGAGTGCCGGGGCAGCGGCTGGCACCAGGCGCCCCCGCCGGCTTCGGAACGGGACCGGCTGCGCCGCGACCTGGGCGTGCTGGCCGGGCGTCTGCACGGCGTCGCGGGACCGCGTTTCGGCTACCCGGGCGGCGCGGTACCGGCCGCGAACGGCTGGCGCGGCACGTTTCTCGCGATGCTGGCGGCGGTGCTCGCCGACGCGGAACGTTTCGCCGTTCCCCTGCCCGTGCCGGCCGACCGCGTGCGCGCGCTCGCGGAGGCCGCGGCGCCCGCCCTCGACGAGGTCGCGGTGCCCTCGGTGGTGCACTTCGACCTGTGGGAGGGCAACGTCCTGCTGGCCGACGGCGCGATCAGCGCCCTCATCGACGGCGAGCGCATGATGTGGGGCGACCCGCTGGCCGAACTGGCCTCGCTCAACCTGCTGGGCGGGCCCGAGGACGACGCCGCGCTGCTCGCGGGGTACGCGGCGGCCGGCGGCAGGACGGCGTTCGATGAGGCCGCGCACGCGCGGATGGCGCTCTACCGCTGCTACCTGTACCTGATCATGCTGGTCGAGGTGGCTCCGCGCGGGTACGGCGCCGAACGCCGCGCCCTGCTCGACGCCCGGGTCGTTCCGGCCCTGCACGCCGCGCTGGCCCGCCTCGGCTGAATCCCGGGCTCGCAGACCCCCGCGTCAACGGTCGCCCTCCCGGGCGCGCCAGGGCATGCCGGGCCCCTCGGAACGCCACCGCGCGCCACCAGATGCCACGACGCGCCCCGGGCGGCACCGAGCACGACCGCGCGCCGCGGGCACCACCACGCGCCCCGCGCCGGGCACCGCCGCGGGGCGCGAGCCCTACCGCAGGGCGCGGGGCGCGGTCAGGCGTTCCGCAGGGCGCGGTACACGCACGCGGTGGTGACGCCGTAGGCCAGGTGGGGGAACACGTCCGCCGCCCAGTCCGCCGCCCGCCACGTGCCCGGTCTGGTCACGCCGAGCGCCGCCGCGGGCACGTCGCTGCTCGCCATGGCCGCCGCCGCGAGGGCCGGCCCTGCCAGCCGGTGCGGGAAGCAGCACCCGGCCGCGCGGAACACCGCGTACGCGACGCCCACGCCGAGCCCCGTGACGTATCCGAGCAGGGCGCCCGCGGCCTGCTCGCGCGCCGGCGCGTGCTCGTCGTCGCCCGGGTTGATGCCGGCCCGTACGGCGAGTTCGTCGGCGACCTGGTCGGGGGTGCTGCTCGCGGGCCGGCCGCGGACCAGCATGTCGGCGTAGGTGGCGATGTTGAGGGCGGCCGTGCCGGCCGCGCCGGCCAGCAGTCCCCTGGTGAGCGCGTGCATGGGTACTCCTCCGGTGTTCTCGCTGCCCTGCCCCTCCCGCCCCGGAGTACCCCGGGGCCGACCGCGCCACGCCGTGCCCCCCGGCGGAACGCACCGCCTCCGGCGCGTCGCGAGGAAACGGCCCCGGCAGGCTGCGGCAGAACGCACCCCGGCGGGTCGCGGACGTACGGGCGGCCCCCGGCCGGTCGCGGGGGAACGGCCCCGGCGGATCGCGCCGCCCCCGGCAGCGGACGAACGCCCCCCGCAGGTCGCGGGGGCGGGCACGGCGAAGGGCGGTACCCCGTGGGGTACCGCCCTTGTGCACCGTGCGCGCGTGCGCGCGGCGTGGCCTCCGAGCGCGTGGCTCAGAAGTCCATGCCACCGCCCATGCCACCGGCGGCGTCGCCGCCACCGGCCGGGGTCTTCTCCGGCTTGTCGGCGATGACGGCCTCGGTGGTCAGGAACAGCGCCGCGATGGACGCCGCGTTCTGGAGCGCCGAGCGGGTGACCTTGGTCGGGTCGGGGATGCCCGCGGCCAGCAGGTCGACGTACTCGCCGGTCGCCGCGTTCAGGCCGTGGCCCTGGGGAAGGTTGCGCACCTTCTCCACGACGACGCCGCCCTCAAGGCCGGCGTTCACCGCGATCTGCTTCAGCGGGGCCTCAAGGGCCAGGCGGACCGCGGCCGCACCGGTGGCCTCGTCGCCCTCCAGCTCCAGCTTCTCCAGCGCCGAGCCGGCCTGGAGCAGGGCCACGCCACCACCGGCGACGATGCCCTCCTCGACGGCGGCCTTGGCGTTGCGCACCGCGTCCTCGATGCGGTGCTTGCGCTCCTTCAGCTCCACCTCGGTGGCGGCGCCGGCCTTGATGACGGCCACGCCGCCGGCCAGCTTCGCCAGACGCTCCTGGAGCTTCTCGCGGTCGTAGTCCGAGTCCGAGGCGTCGATCTCGGCGCGGATCTGGTTGACCCGGCCCTGGACCTGGTCGCTGTCGCCGGCACCGTCGACGATGGTGGTCTCGTCCTTGGTGATGACGACCTTGCGGGCGCGGCCCAGCAGGTCGAGGGTCGCGTTCTCCAGCTTGAGGCCGACCTCTTCGGAGATGACCTGGCCGCCGGTGAGGATCGCGATGTCGCCCAGCATGGCCTTGCGGCGGTCGCCGAAGCCCGGGGCCTTGACGGCGACGGACTTGAAGGTGCCGCGGATCTTGTTCACGACGAGGGTCGACAGGGCCTCGCCCTCGACGTCCTCGGCGATGATCAGCAGCGGCTTGCCCGACTGCATGACCTTCTCCAGCAGCGGAAGGAGGTCCTTCACGTTGCTGACCTTGGAGTTCACGATGAGGATGTAGGGGTCCTCAAGCTCCGCCTCCATGCGCTCCATGTCGGTGGCGAAGTAGGCGGAGATGTAGCCCTTGTCGAAGCGCATGCCCTCGGTGAGCTCCAGCTCAAGCCCGAAGGTCTGCGACTCCTCGACCGTGATGACGCCTTCCTTGCCGACCTTGTCCATGGCCTCGGCGATCAGCTCACCGATCTGGGTGTCGCCGGCCGAGATGGAGGCGGTGGAGGCGATCTGCTCCTTGGTCTCGACCTCCTTGGCCTGGCTCAGCAGGGCCTCGGAGACCTTCTCGACGGCCGCCTCGATGCCCCGCTTGAGGGCCATCGGGTTGGCGCCCGCCGCAACGTTGCGCAGCCCCTCGCGGACCAGCGCCTGGGCGAGGACGGTCGCCGTGGTCGTGCCGTCGCCGGCCACGTCGTCCGTCTTCTTGGCGACCTCCTTGACCAGCTCGGCGCCGATCTTCTCGTAGGAGTCCTCCAGCTCGATCTCCTTGGCGATCGAGACACCGTCGTTGGTGATCGTGGGGGCGCCCCACTTCTTCTCCAGCACGACGTTCCGGCCCTTGGGGCCGAGCGTGACCTTGACGGCGTCGGCGAGCTGGTTCATCCCGCGCTCAAGGCCGCGCCGCGCCTCCTCGTTGAACGCGATGATCTTGGCCATGTGAAGTGGTCCTCCCAGGACTGGGGTGGATTGCTCCGGACCGCGCTGGCGCCCGCGACGGACGGCCCCGTGGCCGGCGGCTCCTTGCGCCGCCGTCCCCTGGACCTCACCGAACCGGTCCTTGCTGTCACTCTCGCCTTCAGAGTGCTAACGCCATGATTAGCACTCTGGCCCGGAGAGTGCAAGCAGACAGGGAAGCGCGGCAGGTCAGCGCCCCGGCCCGCGCCGGGCCACCGCCCGCCGCGGAGCCGCCTCGCGCGCGGGGCACCGGCGCGCGCACGCGTCAGGGCCCGCGTTCCCCTGGGGGAACGCGGGCCCTGGCGTGAGGTGCCGCGGTACGGTCGGCGAATCAGGCTGCCACTCGGACCATGTCGGCCTGTGGCCCCTTCTGTCCCTGCGAGATCTCGAACTCGACCCGCTGTCCCTCTTCCAGGGTGCGGTAGCCGTCCATCTGAATCGCGCTGTAGTGGACGAACACGTCCGCACCACCGTCTACCGCGATGAAGCCGTAGCCCTTCTCCGCGTTGAACCACTTGACGGTGCCCTGAGCCATTCCAAACTCCCCATTTTGCCGGCCCTTTCACGAGACCGCACTTCGCGGGCCCGGGTCAGACCTCTCAGACCCCACCCCCGGGCGGTCGGGGGGTGTACGCCGGAACGCGTCGACCGCCGCTGAATGTATCTGCACGGACGCCCAGTGCAACAGGCCATTCGGCAGAGAATTCTTGGGGCGCCAGAACGGGCAAAAACCGCATATCGCTTGAAAGTTGAAGTTTTCGCCGGTGACCAAAAGCATCAACCCGACAATTGGTGCACCAATTTTCCGCACAATGTCCGCGTGAAGTGTCGTGAATTCACATGCGGAGCGCCCTTGCCCGACGGGCCGCCGTCCGGGCCAGGCCACTTTAGCGTTCCGGACACACGCGACCGCCCCGGGCCCGGAACGGGCGCGGGGCGGCGCGCGGCGTCGGGTGCGGGGCGGCCGGGTCAGCCGCCGGCGACGGCCGGGATGATCGACACGCCTGCGCCGTCCGGGGTGGACGTGCCCAGGCCATCGGCGAAGCGCACGTCGTCGTCGTTCACGTAGACGTTCACGAAACGGCGCAGCCTGCCGTCGTCGTCGAGCACCCGGGCGGCGATCCCGCTGTGGTTGCGTTCGAGGTCGTCCAGCACCTCGCGGAGCGTTCCGCCCTCGGCGGTGACCTCGCTCAGGCCGCCGGTGTAGGTGCGCAGGATGGTCGGGATTCGGACAGTCACACTCATGATGCGAGACCAGCCTCTCGGAACGAGTCGAGGTTCGGACGGATGATCGCGGACGGGCCCGTGGTCGGGGCCACCGCGTCCAGGGTCTTCAGGCCGTCGCCGGTGTTCAGGACGACGGTGGTCAGGGCCGGGTCGAGCGCGCCCGACTCGATGAGCTTCCTGGTCACGCCCAGGGTCACCCCGCCCGCGGTCTCGGCGAAGACTCCTTCGGTGCGCGCGAGCAGCTTGATCGCGTCGACGACCTGCTCGTCGGACACGTCCTCGACCGCGCCGCCGGTGCGCCGGGCGATGTCGAGCACGTAGGGGCCGTCCGCCGGGTTCCCGATCGCGAGCGACTTGGCGATGGTGTCGGGGCGCACCGGCCGCACCACGTCGTGCCCGGCCTTGTACGCCTGGGCGACCGGCGAGCAGCCGGTGGCCTGGGCACCGAAGATCCGGTAGGGCCGGTCCTCGACCAGACCCGTGGCGATCAGCTCCTTGAGGCCCTTGTCGATCTTGGTGAGCTGCGAACCCGAGGCGATCGGGACGACGAGCTGGTCGGGCAGCCGCCAGCCGAGCTGCTCGCAGATCTCGTACGCGAGGGTCTTGGAGCCCTCGGCGTAGTAGGGGCGCAGGTTCACGTTCACGAACCCCCAGCCCTCGCCCGCCGGGTCGCCGATCAGTTCGCTACAGAAACGGTTCACCTCGTCGTAGGTGCCCTCGATCCCGACGACGTCCCCGCCGTAGACGGAGGCCATCACGACCTTGCCCTGCTCCAGGTCGTGCGGGATGAAGACGCACGAGCGCAGCCCGGCGCGGGCGGCGGCGGCGCCCACGGCGCCGGCCAGGTTGCCCGTCGAGGAGCAGGAGAGCGTGGTGAAGCCGAAGGCGCGGGCGGCCTCGACGGCGTTCGCGACGACCCGGTCCTTGAAGGAGTGCGTCGGGTTCCCCGAGTCGTCCTTGAGGTACAGGCCGCCGGTGACGCCCAGCTCGGCGGCGAGCCGGTCGGCCTTGATCAGCTGGGTCCAGCCCGGGTTCAGGTTGGGCTTGTCCGCGACGTCGGCGGGCACCGGCAGCAGCGGCGCGTAGCGCCAGATGCTCGCGGGGCCGGACTCGATCCGGCGGCGGAGCGCCTCGGGGTCGCCGAGCGGCAGGTCGTAGGCGATCTCCAGGGGTCCGAAACAGGACGTACAGGCGAACGCCGGGGTGAGCGGGAAGCGCTCCCCGCACTCGCGGCAGGAGAGCGCGGCGGCGGGGCCGAGATCGACGGCGGGGGCGCCGTTCTCGGCTGCGGGGGTGTGGTCGCGGGGTGCGGTGTCGGTCGCGTGGCTGCCGGTGGCGCTGTGTGCGGGACCGGATGCTGTCGGCACGGACATGGGTACGAGGCCCTTCTCCTCATCTTCCCCGCGACGTATCTCGCCGCGGGACGGAATTGGCACCTTCCCCACCGGTGACCTCGTGTACGTCACGAGACCGGCGGAAGGGTTGCCGGGGCTTCTACGGGCCGTTCCCTCTGCCCCTCTGGATGAGCGGTGTGCAGTTGTCGGCATCAGGGTCCCGATATGCGGAGGACACCTGCGCTGTCCGAGACTGTAACGGACGTCCCCGACAATGGCCCGGGCCGTCCGATCCGCGAGACACGCGGGAGACCACGAGAAAGCTCAAGAAACCTGCCCCAGCGGGTTCGGACCCCGCCAGTAAGGGGCAGATACGGCCATACAGGTTAAATGTGGCCGAACGCGACAGGAGCGACATTCGTGCTGGAAGAGGCAGAGGAGTGGCTGGCCCGCCGGTCCTGGGACGCCGCTGACCGCTCACCGGCGCAGCTGTTGCACGCGAAGCGGGCAGCAGGCGCGGCGGGGAGTGTCAGCGTGGTACTCCCCGCACTGAACGAGGAAGCGACCGTCGGGACGATCGTCGAGACGCTGCGGCGCGACCTGATGGACGACCTGCCACTGATCGACGAGCTGATGGTGGTGGACTCGGGGTCCACCGACCGGACCTCGGAGGTCGCCGCGGCGGCCGGGGCCAAGGTCGTGCACCGCGACGAGATACTCCCGCGCGTCCCGGCCGTCCCCGGCAAGGGCGAGGTGCTGTGGCGGTCCCTGCTGGCCACGAGCGGCGAGATCGTCTGTTTCGTCGACGCGGACCTGCGGGACTTCGACTCGCGGTTCGTCTCCGGCATCCTCGGGCCGCTGCTCACCGAGCCCGGCGTCCAGATGGTCAAGGCGATGTACGACCGCCCGCTCGGCGACAACCCCTCGGGCGCCCGCGAGGGCGGTCGCGTCACCGAACTGGTCGCCCGCCCCCTGCTCAACCTGCACTGGCCCCTGCTGGCCGGCGTGGTCCAGCCGCTCGGCGGCGAGTACGCGGCGCGGCGCTCGCTGCTTGAGCAGCTGCCGTTCCCCGTCGGGTACGGCGTGGAGCTGGGCATGCTCATCGACACGCTGAACCTGGCGGGCCTCGACGCCCTCGGCCAGGTCGACGTGGGCGTGCGCAAGCACCGGCACCAGGACGGCCAGGCGCTCGGCCGCATGGCCACGGCCATCATGCGCACCGCGCAGAGCCGCCTGCCGGGCACGGTGATGCCGATCCGCCTCGGCCTGACGCAGTTCGAACGCACCGACGAGGGCGGTTTCCGGGCCCTGACTCACCCGATCAACGCAGAGGAGCGCCCCCCGATGGCCACCATCCCCGAATACGCGGCGCGGCGGGCCGCGTAGCCCCCCGAGCGACCCGGTTCCGCCCGCCGCACCGCGCCGCGGCGGGCGGCGGGCACTGGGGCCGGTGTGACGGGACGCACGTTTGGAAGACGGAGTGAATGGCTAGACAAACGCGCGTGACTCACAACGAGCACGACACGCACGGAACGCACGACACGGCCCCGCGGGACGGCTCCCCCGGCGGGCCCGGGGCGGCGGGCCAGGTCCTGGTCGCATCCAACCGCGGCCCGGTCAGCTACGCCCTCGGCGCGGACGGCTCGCTCACCGCCAAGCGCGGCGGCGGCGGCCTGGTGTCCGGGCTCAGCGCGCTCGAACCCGGCACCGGCACCTGGGTCTGCGCCGCGCTCGGCGCAGGGGACCGCGCCGCCGCCGGGCGGCGCCCCGGCGGGCGCCTCGACCCGGCCGACACCGGCGGCCAGGTGGTGCGGATGCTGGACATCCCGCCCGACACGTTCGACGCCGCGTACAACGGCATCGCCAACTCCGTGCTCTGGTTCGTCCACCACCTGCTGTACCAGACTCCGTTCGAGCCGGTGTTCGACGCCGGTTTCGAGGGGCAGTGGGAGCACTACGAGGCGTACAACGCCGCCTTCGCTGACGCGCTCGCGGCCGAGGCCGCGCCGGGCGCCGCGGTGCTCGTGCAGGACTACCACCTGTCCCTGGTGCCGGGACTGCTCCGCGAACGCCGGCCCGACCTGCGCGTCGGCCACTTCTCCCACACCCCGTGGGCGCCGCCCGAGCTGTTCCGGGTGCTGCCCGACGCCGTGGCCCGGCGGGTGCTGCTCGGCATCCTCGGCGCCGACCGGGCCGCGTTCCTCACCGAACGCTGGGCGCGCGCGTTCGCCGACTGCTGCGCCGACCTGCTGGGCGCCGAGGTGAACGGGTGGGAGGTCACCCACGAGGGCCGCACCACCCGGCTCGGCGTGCACGGGCTCGGCTCGGACGCGGCGTTCCTGCGCGACCGCGCGTTCCGGCCCGACGTCGACGAACGGCTCGCCGCGCTGCGCGAGCAGGTCGGTGACGTGCGCACGATCGTGCGCGTGGACCGCACCGAGCTGTCCAAGAACATCGTGCGCGGCCTGCTCGCGTTCCGCCGCCTGCTCACGGACCGGCCGCGGTGGCGGGGGCAGGTGACGCACATCGCGTTCGCCTATCCGTCCCGGCAGGACCTGGCCGTGTACCGGGAGTACACGGCCGAGGTGTCGCGGGTCGCGGAGGAGATCAACGCGGCGTTCGGCACCGAGGGCTGGACGCCGGTGGTGCTGCACGTCAAGGACGACTTCGCGCGGTCGCTCGCGGCCTACCGGATGGCGGACGTGGCGCTGGTCAACCCGATCAGGGACGGGATGAACCTGGTCGCCAAGGAGGTGCCCGTGGTCTCGGAACGGGGCTGCGCGCTGGTGCTGTCCCGGGAGGCGGGCGCCGCGGCGGAGCTGGGCGAGGACGCCCTGCTGGTGAACCCGTACGACATCGCCGGCACCGCGCAGGCCCTGCACCTGGCGCTGTCGATGGACGTGGACGAGCGCGACCGGCGCACCAAGCGCCTGTCGGCGGCGGCCACGGCCCTGCCGCCGAAGACGTGGTTCCTCGAACAGCTCACGGCGCTCGGGGCGTCCCCGGCCGGCGCGGCCTGAGCCGCGGCGCCCCGGTGGGCCGGGGCGCCGGGCCTGGTGAGGTGCCCGGCCCATCGGCGGGCCGGGCACCTCGCCAGGACCGGTGCCCACCGGTCGGCCGGCGGCCTGCGGCGCGGCGCGGGAGTGCCGGTCGGCGGGGCGCTCCGGTGAGCAGCGGCCTTCGGTCAGCAGGCGACCCCGCCCGGCCAGGGGTTCCGCCCGGTCACGGGTTTCCGCCCGGCCGGGCAGGGGCTGGACTCAACCGGCGGACGGCGGGGGCAGCTGCGCGGCGAGGCCGGCGAGCAGGGCGGCGACGCCACCCGGGCCGTCCACGGTGAGGTCGGCGGCCGAGGCCAGCTCCGCGACCTCCGCGCTGCCGCTGCACACGCGCAGCCCGGCGACGCCGCTCTCGCGGAGCCCGGCCACGGCCTCGAACGCCGCCAGGTCGCCCAAGTCGTCCCCCGCGTAGAGCAACGCCTCCGCGCCGGTCTCGCGGACCAGCGCGGTCAGGGCGGCGCCCTTGTCCATGCCGGGCGGACGCAGTTCGAGCACGAAGCGGCCCGGCTCCAGAGTGAGGCCGTGCCGCGCGGCGAGGTCGGTCATCGGGGCGCGCAGGGCCGCAAACGCGCCCGCCGGGTCGGGCGCACGCCGGGTGTGGACGGCCAGCGCGTTGCCCTTGTCCTCGACCGACGCGCCGCTCGCGCCGAGCAGGCCGGGCAGCTCCTCGCGGGCGGCGGCGACGCCCGCGTGCGGCGGCGGGGTGGTCAGCCGCCCGGTGGCGGCCTCCCAGCGCTCGGCGCCGTAGGCGCCGAGCACGACGAGACCGGCCAGCTCCGGGTGGCCGGCGAAGCCGCCGAGGCGGACGGCCACCTCGGCGGGCCTGCCGGTGACGATGGCGACGGCGGCGACCCGACCGGCGAGCGCGGCGAGCGCGGGCACGGCGTCGGGGTGGGGCCGCGCCTGCTCAGGATCGGGAACGATGGGGGCCAGGGTGCCGTCGAAGTCGGCGGCGATCAGGGCTCGCTCCGGGCTGCGGAGGAGCGCGGCGAGGCCGGCGCGGCCGGCGTCCGTGGTGGGTACGGGAAGGCTGCCCATGTACATGACCCTACCCGCCGCCCTGCCGACGCCCCGGGCCCGCCGGTCAGCGGCGCGTGCGGCGCCTCTCGCGCAGTCGGCGCAGCCGGTTGACGGTCACCGGGTCGTGGGCCAGCGCGCGCGGGTCGTCGAGCAGCGCGTTCAGCAACTGGTAGTAGCGCGTCGGGGATATGCCGAGCCGCTCCCGGATCACGCGTTCCTTGGCGCCGGGGCCGGTCCAGCTCCTGCGCTCGACGGCGAGCACCGCCAGGTCGCGCTCGGACAGCCCGCCGGCCGCCGCCGGCCCGCCGCCGCACCCGGCCGCGCCCGGATCACCGGCCGCGTTCTCCCCACCGGCCCCACCGACCGCGTCCTCCGCGCCGGTGTCCGCACCGGCCGCCGCCTCGGGCGCCGCGGCGCCGCGTTCGCCGTCCCCCGCCGCGGTCGGCCCCTCGGGCCCCCGCTCCGCGGGCACCTCACCGGACGCGCGCTCCCCGCGTTCCCCGCGTTCCCCGTGTGCCTCGTCTCCCACGCTTTCCCCGCCCATCCGGACATTTTATGAGCCGGCGCGGACAGTCTTCCCTCCGTGGCACCGCCGTGCGCCCCGCCCGCCGGACCACGGGAGCCGACACCGCTTCGACACCGCGAGGAGCCGCCCCATGCCAGCCGAGACGCCTCAACGGCCCGCGCCCGCCGCCGGGAACACCCCCACCCGCACCGAACAGGAACTCGCCACCCAGCCCGAGTGCTGGCGGCGCGCCGCTGCGGACGCGCGCACGGGCTCCCCCGGCGCGCTGCCCCGGCCGGGCGAGCGGGTCGCGGTGACCGGCTGCGGCACGTCCTGGTTCATGGCGCAGGCGTACGCGGCGCTGCGCGAGGCGTCGGGGCAGGGGGAGACGGACGCGTTTCCCTCGTCCGAGTTCCCCGCCGGCCGGGCCTACGACCGGGTCGTGGCGCTGACCAGGTCAGGCACGACCACCGAAGTGCTCGATCTGCTCGGCGCGTTGCGGACGCTGCGGCCCGGCACGCCGGTGCTCGCGGTGACCGCCGACCCGGCGGCGCCCGTGCCGCGGGTCGCGCCGCACGTCGTGGTGCTCGACTACGCGGACGAGGAGTCGGTGGTGCAGACCCGGTTCGCGACCAGCGCGCTGGCGTTCCTCCGGGCGGCGCTCGAAGCGAACGGCCCGCTGCCGCCCGGGGTGCGGACGGTGGCGGACGCGGCGCGCGACGCCGAGGCGGCCGTGCGCGACCCGCTGCCCGCGGGCGTGGCGGACGCCGAGCAGTGGACGTTCCTCGGCCAGGGCTTCGCGTACGGCCTCGCGCTCGAAGCGGCGCTGAAGATGCGGGAGTCGGCCGGCGCGTGGACGGAGGGCTACCCGGCGATGGAGTACCGGCACGGGCCGGTGTCGATCGCGGCTCCCGGGCGCGCCGTGTGGGTGTTCGGGACGCCGCCCGACGGGCTCGGCGCGGACATCCGGGCGGCGGGCGCGTTGCTGGTGACCACGCCGGAGGGCACCGACCCGATGGCGGACCTGGTCCGCGCCCAGCGGCTCGCGGTCGTGGTCGCGCGGGCCCGGGGTCTCGACCCGGACCGGCCGCGGAACCTGACCCGTTCCGTCGTCCTCGGCTGATCGCGCGGGCCGGCCCGGCCGGAGCCGTTCGCCCCGGCGAAACGGCCCTCGGCGCCGTGGGGGACCGGTCCGTCCGGCCCGGCGGGACGGCCCGTTCGCCGGGCCGCCGTTCCATCCGCGCCCGTAGTGGACTAGACCTCTTCCCCCGTCTCGGGCGAGACTTGCGCCTGTGAGTCCCCAGGAGAACTACGTGATCGCCCTCGACGTGGGCGGCACCGTGCTGAAAGCGGCGCTGACCGGGCCGGACAACGAGCCGCTGCACCAGGCGCGCCGGCCCACCGCGAGCGCCGGGGGGCCGGACGCCGTGGTGGCCGGAATCCTGGACTTCGCGGCGGAGTTGCGGGCCGAGGGCACCGAGCGTTTCGGGCACCCGCCCGCCGCCGCGGGAGTGGTGGTGCCCGGCATCGTGGACGAACGGGCGGGCACGGCCGTCTGGGCCGCGAACCTCGGCTGGCGCGACGTTCCGCTGCGGCGCCTGGTCGGCGAACGGCTCGGCGGCATCCCCGTCGGCCTCGGGCACGACGTGCGCGCCGGCGGCCTCGCCGAGGGCCGCGTCGGGGCGGGCGCCGGGTACGGGCGGTTCCTCTTCGTCGCGCTCGGCACCGGCATCGCCGGTGCCATAGGCATCGACGGCCGGGTGGAGACCGGCGCGCACGGCGGCGCCGGTGAGATCGGGCACGTCGTCGTCCGGCCCGGCGGCGCCCGCTGCGGCTGCGGCCAGCACGGCTGCCTCGAAACGGTCGCGTCCGCCTCGGCCGTCGGCCGCGCCTGGGCCGCCGCGGCCGGTCTGCCGGGAGCGACGGCGGCCGACGCCGCCCGCGCGGTCGCCGCGGGCGACGTGCGGGCGCGGTCGCTGTGGCGGGAGGCCGTGGACGCGCTGGCCGACGGCCTGCTCACGGGCATCTCCCTGCTCGACCCCGCGGTCGTCATCGTCGGCGGCGGCCTCGCCGAGGCCGGCGAAACCCTGCTCACCCCCCTGCGTGCCGCGCTCGCGGCGAAGGCCACCTTCCAGCGCGTTCCCCCGATCGTCCCGGCGGCCCTCGGTGACGCCGCGGGCTGCCTGGGCGCGGGTCTCATCGCCTGGGACAGCCGCACGCTCCCCACAACCACGGAGGTCTCCCCGTCATGAAGCGCACGGTGCTCACCGGAGCGAAGGTGGTCAGGCCCACCGGGGTCGTCGAGGGCGGCCAGGTCACGATCGAGGGCACCCGGTTCGCCGCGGACGGCCCGGGAACGGGAACGGGAACGCCGCGCGGGGAGACGGCAGCCGGCGGAACGCCGCCCGGCGGAACGGCCGTGACCGACCTGGCAGGGCACTGGATCCTGCCCGGTTTCATCGACATCCACGTGCACGGCGGCGGCGGCGCGTCGTTCTTCCCCGGCAGCGCGGAGGAGGCGCTGACCGTCGTCGCCACCCACCGCGCCCGCGGCACCACCACGATGGTGGCCTCCGCGGTCACCGGCGACCTGGACGACCTGGCCGCGCAGGCGGGGGTGCTGTCGGAACTGGTGGAGCAGGGCGACCTGGCCGGGCTGCACTTCGAGGGCCCGTTCATCGCGGAGAACCGCTGCGGCGCGCACCAGCCCTCGCTGCTGCGCGACCCGGACCCGGCCGACGTGCGCAAGCTCATCGACGCGGCGCGCGGCACCGCGCGGATGCTGACCCTCGCGCCCGAACTCCCCGGCGGCATCGACGCGGTGCGGCTGCTGCGGGACAACGGCGTGCTCGCGGCCATCGGCCACACCGACGCGAGCTACGAGACGACCCGGCGGGCCATCGACGCGGGCGCGACCGTGGCCACGCACCTGTTCAACGCGATGCCCCCGCTCGCGCACCGTTCGCCGGGACCGATCGCGGCCCTCCTTGAGGACGAACGGATCGCCGTCGAGCTGATCAACGACGGCACGCACCTGCACCCCTCCGTGCTCGGCCTCGCGTTCCGCACGGCGGGTCCCGGCCGGGTGGCGCTCATCACGGACGCGATGGGAGCCGCGGGCATGGGCGACGGCCGCTATCCGCTGGGGCCGATGGAGGTGGAGGTGGCCGACGGCGTCGCGCGCGTGGTCGGCAGCGGCACCATCGCCGGCTCGACGCTGACGCTCGACCGCGCGCTGCGGCGGGCGGTCACGGTCGACGGGCTGCCGGTGGCGGACGCGTCCGTCGCGCTGTCCGCGACGCCGGCCCGGCTGCTCGGCATCGACGACCGGGTCGGCTCGATCGAGGCCGGCAAGGACGCCGACCTCGTCGTGCTCGACGGCGACTTCGCGCTGCGCGGCGTCATGCGCAAGGGCGAGTGGGTGGTGCGGCCGTGACGCTGGCCCGCTGCGCCGATCTGCTGGCCGGGGCCCGCGCGCGCGGCGGCGCGCTCGCCGCGTTCAACGTGATCACGCTGGAACACGCGCAGGCCATCGCGGCGGGCGCCGCCGCGGTGGGCGAGCCCGCGGTGCTCCAGGTGTCGCAGAACGCCGTCGCCCACCACGGGGGCGCGCTGCGCCCGCTGGCCGCCGCGCTGGTCGAACTGGCGCGCGGGCACGAGGCCGTGCTCGCCCTGCACCTGGACCACGTGACGGACGAGGAGCTGCTGCGCCGGGCGCCCGAGGCGGGTTTCGGCTCGGTGATGTTCGACGGCTCGCGCCTGCCCTGGGCGCGGAACGTGGCCGCCACCGCGGCGGCCGTGCGCTTCTGCCACCGGCACGGGCTGCTGCTTGAGGCCGAGCTGGGCCGGGTCGGCGGCAAGCCGGGCGACGCGCACGCGCCGGGGGTGCGGACCGATCCGGCCGAGGCGGTGGCGTTCGTGCGGGAGACGGGCGCGGACGCGCTGGCCGTCGCGGTGGGCAGCAGCCACGCGATGACGCGGCGGACGGCCGCGCTCGACCACGGGCTGATAGCGCGGCTGCGCCGGGCGCTCGGCGTGCCGCTGGTGCTGCACGGCTCGTCGGGCGTGCCGGACGAGGAGTTGCGCCGCGGCGTGGCCGCCGGCCTGACGAAGATCAACGTCGGGACCGCGCTGAACGCCGCGCTGACCGGCGCCGTGCGCGCCCGCCTGGCGGCCGACCCCGAGGGCGTCGACCCGCGCCGGTGGCTCGCCGCCGGGCGGGAGGCGATGGCGGAGACGGTGGAACGGTTCCTGCGCGTGCTCGCGCGCCCGCACGAGCCGGCCGGCTGACCGTTCGAAGGCGGCGGGCCTGGCGCGTGCGGCCCGCCTCAGCGCCGCCCGCCTCGCCACGGCCCGCCTCGCCGCGGCCCGCCTCACCGCCGCCCGGGGCCGCTCCCGCGCGCGTAGCGTCCCGGGGTGACGCCCGTGAGCCGCTTGAAGTGCCGGTTCAGGTGCGACTGGTCGTAGAAGCCGGTGGCGGTCGCGACCTGCGCCGGCGGGCGCCCGTCGAGCAGGAGCCGCCGCGCGCGGTCGACACGGCGCGCCATCAGGTACTGGTGCGGCGCGATCCCGAAGGCGGCGGTGAACGAGCGCACGAGGTGCGTGGGGTGCGCGTGCAGCAGCCGCGCGGCCTCGGCCAGGCTCAGGCCGTCGCGCCAGCGCGCGTCGAGCAGGTCCCGCAGGTCGTGTCCGAGGCCGGCGCGCGCGTGCGGCGGACCGGCGGCGGACCGGGGCCGCAGGTGGGCGCGCAGCCGTTCGCCGATGAACGCGAGCCTGGCCGCCGCCTCGAACTCGTCGCCCCGGTGGGCCAGGGCCGCGTGGAGCCGCGCGACGCGCCGGCGCAGCAGCGGGTCGCGCAGGTCGGGGCCGTCCACGGCGGGGCCGATGAGGCTGTCGTCGAGCAGGGTCCCGTCCAGGTACAGCACCCGCTTGCGGAAGCCGCGCGCGGTGGCGGGCGAGCCGTTGTGCGGAACGCGCGGCGGGAGCAGCGACACCGTGTCGTGCGGGGTGCCGCGCTCGTGCCGGTCCAGGTCGTAGCGCACCGCGCCGTCGTCGACGATCAGCAGGGTCCACACCTCGTGGACGTGCATGGGGTAGGCGTGCTCGGTGAACCGGGCGTGGAAGACCTCCGCGACCCCGGGCACCCGGGGGCGCCACGCGGAGACCTCCTGGCGCGCCGCGCGCCGTCCTGCCGTGTCGAGCATGTCAAGAACGTACAAGACCGCGCGGCGGGGCGGTCGGCAGTCTGCTGTGCCATGACGAACGACAGCACCCCGGTACGGTTCGACACCAAGATCGCCGTGCTGCTGCGCGAGGACCTGGCGTCCTGGCAGCGGCTGAACGTGACGGCGTTCCTGGTCAGCGGCCTCGGCAACGCGTTCCCCGAGGTGGTCGGCGAGCCGTACGCCGACGCCGACGGCACCCCGTACCTGCCCATGTTCCGCCAGCCCGTCCTGGTCTTCGAGGGGGCGAAGGAGACGCTGACCGCCGCGCACGGCCGCGCGCTGGGCCGCGCGCTGCCCCGGTCGGTGTTCACGTCCGACCTGTTCTCGACCGGGAACGACCGGGACAACCGCACGGCGGTCCGCGCGGTGCGCGGAGACGATCTCGATCTGGTGGGTCTGGCCGTGTACGGGCCGCGCAACGCGGTCGACAAGGTGCTCAAGGGCGCGCGCATGCACCCCTGAGCGCTCTGGGCCGCTGCCGCGCGCCGCTCCGCCTCGGTTCCCAGGCCCGGCTCAGCCGTTGACCGGCGAGATGTAGAGCTGGTCGACGAGGACATCGCAGGAGCCGGCGCAGGTCAGCTGCACGGTGTTCTCGCCCTCCTGGAGGTCCACCTGCTTCCAGGTGGAGAACCAGCTGTTCTCCCACTCGTCGACCCCGTCCGCGTAGTCCTCCATCTCGACGAGGTCGTCGCGCGGGGTGCCGTTGACGGAGAACGCCATGCCCTGGCCGTCGCTGATCACGGCGTAGCCGGCGTTGAGCCGGTAGGGACCCGGCTCGCCGTTCAGCTCGAACGTCCAGGTGATCGTGGCGTTGGGCGCGCCCTGCACGGAGATGTACTGGCCGTCGGGGGAACGGGCGCCGGCGATGCCGGAGGTGAGCGCGGCGCCGTTGCCGAGCTGGAGGTCGGCCAGCTCGGCGGTGGGGGGCCCGTCCGACTCGGTCTCCTCGTCGGTGGGCTCCTCGGTCGGCTCGTCGTCCGCGTTGCCGCCGTCGTCCTCCTCGGGCGCGGTGGGCGTGGCGTCGCCGCCGGCCTCGGGGTTCTCGTCCTCGCCGCCGCTGAAGACTATGGCCGCGCCGATGCCGACCACGACCGCGAGGACCACGGCGATGGCGCCGATCAGCAGCCCGTTGCGGCGCGGCTCGGTGTCGCGGCGGCGGGGCGGGCCCGCGCCGTAGGGCGGCGCGCCGCCCGGCTGGGTCTCGGGGGCCGCGTAGTAGGCGTCGGGACGGGCCTGCGGCGGCTGCTGCTGCCCGCGGTACCCCTGCTGGCCGCCGAACGTCCGCTCCCCCACCGGGCGGACCTGGTTGTACGACGGCTGCCGGGGGGCCGGGCGGCCCTGACCCTGCTGCGGCTGGTCTCCCTCGGGTCGATAGAGGTAGGCGAACGGGTCGTCGTCGCCCTCATCGGGCGTGCCCCTGCCGTTGTGCCCCGCGCTCATCGACTCCCGCTCCTTCGTCTGCGCTTCCCCCACCTGCGTACGGGCGCGAGCCTACCCCGTCCGGGCGAACGCACCGACTTCTCCCGGCCGCCCCGGTCAGCCCGCGCGCCGCTTGCCCTGGGACCTGGAGCGCTTCTCGACATACATGCGCTGGTCGGCGGATTCCAGCACTTCCTCCGTCGTCATCCCGCAGGCCGCCCAGCCGATGCCGAAGCTGGCGCCGACCCGCACCGCCCTGCCCTCGACCCGGATCGGCGGGATGATCCCGTTGCGCAGCCGGACCGCGAGGTCGGAGGCCTCGGCGAGGCCGAGGCCCTCGGCCAGCACGACGAACTCGTCGCCGCCCAGGCGCGCGACCGTGTCGTTGTCCCGCACGCCCTGTTCGAGCCGCCGGGCGACCTCCACCAGGACGGCATCGCCGCAGACATGGCCGAAACGGTCATTTATGGACTTGAAACCGTCGAGGTCGCAGAAGAGAACGGCCAGCCCCTTGCCGTCCCCGCCGGGCGCCTCGGGCGTGTACACGTGCTCGTGGTGGTCGAAGGGGCGCGGGGGCGGCGTGCCGATGCCCTCGAAGGCGTCCGTGGCCCCGTCGGCGACCGGGGTGATGTCCGGGCCGAACCGGTCGGGCGCCACGCCGCATATCCGGCCGCCGAGGCGGGCGCGCAGCTCGGCGCTGTTGGGCAGGCCGGTCAGGGAGTCGTGGCTGGCGCGGTGGGCCAGGGCGAGCTCGTGCCGCTTGCGCTCCTCGATGTCCTCCACGTGCGTCAGCTGCACCCGCGGGCCGTCCGCGGCGTCCGCGACGACCGAGTTCCGCAGGGAGACCCACACGTAGGAGCCGTCGCGGCGGGCCAGCCGCAGCTCCGCGCGCCCGCCCTCGGCCGAGGTGCGCAGCAGCACCCCGGTGTCCTCGGGGTGCACCAGGTCGGAGAAGCAGTAGCGGCGCAGCACCGGGCCCGAGCGCCCGAGCAGCCGGCACAGCGCGTCGTTCACCTTGATCAGCCGGCCGTGGTTCTCGCCGCCCACCTCGGCGATGGCCATGCCGCTCGGCGCGTACTCGAACGCCTGCCGGAAGCTCTCCTCGCTGGCCCGGAGGGCCTGCTGGTCCCGTTCGAGCCGGATCAGCGCGCGCTGCATGTTGCCGCGCAGGCGGGCGTTGCTGATGGCTATCGCGGCCTGCGAGGCGTACAGCTGGAGCGCCTCGCACCCCCAGGGGCCCGGGCGGCGGCCGTTGCGGGGGCGGTCGACTTCGAGGACGGCGAGCAGCTCGCCGTCGGACGCGTACATGGGGGCGAAGAGGCGGTCCATCGGGTGCCACTCCTCGGGGTACCGGGGGGCCGGGCCCGTGGTGTGCCACTGCGGCACGTCGTCGTGGTCGAGCACCCAGCCCTCGGTGTAGGGGATGAAGCGCAGCGCGCCCCAGCGTTCTCCCATGGCAAGACGCCGCTCCCAGGACTCGCGGGAGCCGGTCCGGCCGGCGATGGCGGCCTCCGCCTTGTCGCTGCCGGCGACGGCGGCGACGAGGAGGTCGCCGTCGGTTCTGACGAGATTGACGGCTGCCAGTTCGAACCCGAGTGCGGCGACGGCGCCGTCCGCGATGGTCTGGAGGGTGTCCGCCATGCTGCGGGCAGTGCTCAGCTGGGCGACGACCCGGTGCAACTCCCGCAGCGAGGCGAGGCGCACGTATGGCTCCGTCTCCGTTTCCATCACTCCCCCGGGCGCGAAATGCACGTGCAGATACACAGGCCACTGAATCACAGGGTGCTGCCCACTAGGTACACAGGGTCAGCAATTAGTTGCCCACTGTGATCCATGTCACAGCGCGGAAAGGCTCGGTCGCGGGACGTAGGACGTCCGGTGAACGGCTCTGGTTCCGCGGCCCGATGCGGGCCGCGCGGGGCGGAACGTACCGTTGCGAGCGTGTCTCTACCCGCGCAGCCGTCCGAGTCCGTTCCCCACCGAGAAGGGCATGCTGGGGAGGTGAGTGAGGAGGAGTTCCGCGGCGCCCTCGCCCGGCTCGCCGCGGGCGTCGTCCTGGTGACCGCGCACGACGACGAGGAGGGGCCGCACGGCGCCCCGGCCGGGATGACGGCGACCGCGTTCATGTCGGTGTCCCTCGACCCGCCCCTGGTGCTGGTCAGCGTGCGCACCGGCTCCCGGATGGACGAGCTGCTGGAACGGCAGCCGCTGTGGGCCGCGTCCCTGCTGCCGGAGGAGCACCGCGTGATCGCGGGGCGTTTCGCGATGAAGGGACGGCTCAGCGACCGGC
The DNA here is from genome assembly GCF_020410765.1 of Streptomyces marincola. Taxonomy (NCBI): domain Bacteria; kingdom Bacillati; phylum Actinomycetota; class Actinomycetes; order Kitasatosporales; family Streptomycetaceae; genus Streptomyces; species Streptomyces marincola. The sequence goes on from NZ_CP084541.1 coordinate 2,996,422, forward strand.
TGCTGTTCCAGGAAGTACCCCATATACGCGGCGCGGCCACCGGCGCACCGTTGCTCAAGGGGGCGCTCGCGACGGTCGAGTGCCGCACCGAGCGGCGCGTGACGGCCGGTGACCACACCCTGGTGATCGCGCGCGTCCTGACCGCGGCCCTCCCCGCCGTCCCCGGCGGCCCGCTCCTCTACTACCGCGGCGGCTACCGGCACCTGGCCTGACCGCTCCCGCCGCGCGGCGGGCGGCGGCCCGCCCGCGCCGGGCCCCGCCTCAGTCCCAGTCCCGGCCGCCGCCGCGCCCGCGCTTGACCTCGGCGCGCCTGCGCTTGTCCGCGAGCCGCCGCTCGGTCACACCGCGCGGCACGCGCCGCGCCCTGCGCGGCGGGGGCGGCGGCGCCGACGCCTCGGCGAGCAGCCCCGCGAGGCGCTTCGCCGCGGTCTCGCGGTTGCGCCACTGCGATCGGTGCTCGTCGGCCCGCACGCTCACCACCCCGTCGGACAGCCGCCCCGCGAGCCGTTCCAGCGCGCGCCGCTTCCACACCTCGGGCAGGGCGCGGGTGGCGCGGAGGTCGAACAGGACCTCGACGCGGCTGTCCGAGGTGTTCACGTGCTGACCGCCGGGCCCGGACGAGCGGGAGAAACGCCAGCGGAGCTCGGACTCCGGCAGGGAGACCGAGCCGCGGATGACGTAGGGGCCGGACACACCCCCCATGATCCCCCGGTCGGCCCAGTCCCGCACGCCGGTTTTCGTCCGAAGTCGCGCGGAACCCTCGAACCCCCTCACATCGTTGGGCCCAGGGAGAGTAACGTCATCGCAAAGGCGACCCTGCGCGATACGAACAAGGGGATTTACATGGGTGTGAGCCTGTCCAAGGGTGGCAACGTCTCGCTGACCAAGGAGGCGCCCGGCCTGACCGCCGTCACCGTCGGCCTGGGCTGGGACGTCAGGACCACCACGGGTGCCGACTTCGACCTGGACGCGAGCGCCCTCGGTGTCAACTCGGCCGGCAAGATCGTGTCCGACCAGCACTTCATCTTCTACAACAACCTGGCGACGCCGGACGGCACGATCCAGCACACCGGGGACAACCTGACCGGTGAGGGCGAGGGCGACGACGAGCAGATCAAGGTCAACCTCGCGGGTCTGCCCCCGGAGGTGGACAAGATCGTGTTCCCGGTGTCGATCCACGACGCCGACAACCGCGGCCAGAACTTCGGCCAGGTGCGCAACGCGTTCATCCGCGTGCTGAACCAGGCCGGTGGCGCGGAGATCGCCCGCTACGACCTCACCGAGGACGCCTCGACCGAGACCGCCATGGTCTTCGGCGAGCTGTACCGCAGCGGCGCCGACTGGAAGTTCCGCGCGGTCGGCCAGGGCTACGCCTCCGGCCTGGCCGGCATCGCCCAGGACTTCGGCGTCAACGTCTGAGACCGGCCCTCAGAACCGCCGGACCGCCGCCCCCGCAGGCCGCCTGCCGGCCGCGGACGGCGCGCCGACGGCCCGTTCGGCACCAGGACCCCCCGGCCCACCGCCGGGGGGTCCTCGGCGTGCACGGCCCGGGCGCACGCGGCGAGGAGCCGCCGGCGCGCTGGTCACTCCATGACGCGCACCCCCAGCTCCGCGGCGAGCCGGGGCGCGAGGTCGAACAGCTGGGGCGGACTGATCACCGCCCCCGAGAGCCGGTCGACGCCGCGCGCCACCTCAAGGCGCGACGCCCCCCGCAGGTCCACCTCGCGCAGCGCCGCCCCGTGGAAGTCCGCGCCGCGCAGCTCGCACCCGTCGAACGACACCCGCTCGCACCGCGCGCCGCCGAAGTCGGGCTCCACCAGTACGCAGTCCACGAACGCCACGTCGGTCAGCCGGGCCTGCCGCAGGTTCAGGAAGTCGATTTTGCCGCCGCGCACCAGCACCCGGTTCAGCGTGGCGCCGCCGAGCTGCACGCCGCCGAACCGGCCGTCCCGCACCTCCACGTCCCGCAGCTCCGCCTCCGCCAGCACCGTGCCCACGCCCCTGACCCCGGACAGCAGGCTGTCCACGAACCTGGCGCGCTTCAGCCCCGCCTCGTCCAGCACGCAGTCGCGCAGCGCGCAGTCCATGAAATGCGCGCCCGGCGCGTCCGCGCCGGTCAGGTCGAGCCCCGCGAACTCGACACCGTCGTAGTCCCCCTCGGGGTCGAGCCGGGACCCCTCGAACGGCCGGGTCTCGGGGAGCGAGAAGACCGGGGGACGAGGGGGCCGCACCGCACTGCCCTGCTTGCTCTGCGCCATGCCGGTCATCATCCACCCGGCCACTGACACTCCGCCCTCGACCGGCCCTCGACCGGCACTTGACTTCAAGCGACCTTGAAGTCGGAGCCTTGGGGCGGCACCACCGGGTGCCAACCAGCACCGCCCCGCCCCGCGAGGAGTCCCGCCATGCACGCGATACGTCTGCACGCCTTCGGCCCACCGGAGAACCTGCTCCCTGCGGACCTGCCGGAGCCGGAACCCGCGCCCGGGCAGGTCAGGATCGCCGTGGCCGCGGCCGGGGTGCACGTCGTGGACACCGTGCTGCGCGCCGGCGGGACGAGGGGCCCGTTCCCCCTGCCCGAGCTGCCCACCGTGCCGGGCCGCGAGGTGGCGGGCACGGTGGACGCGACCGGCGAGGGCGTGCCGGCCGACTGGCTCGGCCGGCGCGTCGTCGCCCACCTCGGCGCGGTGCCCGGCGGCTACGCGGAGCGCGCCGTCACCACTCCCGACCGGCTGCACGTGCTGCCCGACGGGCTCCCGGCCGACCGGGCCGTCGCCATGATCGGCACCGGCCGGACGGCCATGGGCATCCTGCGGTTCGCCGACCCGGGCCCCGGCGACACGGTGCTCGTGCTCGCCGCGGCCGGCGGCATCGGCTCCCTGCTGGTGCAGCACGCCAAACGGCGCGGCGCCACGGTGGTCGGCGCCGCTGGCGGACCGGCCAAGACCCGGGTCGTGCGGGGCCTGGGCGCGGATCTGGCCGTCGACTACAGGGAACCGGCCTGGACGGACCGGATCAGGTCCGCGTTCGGCGCCCTCAGCCATGTGTTCGAGGGCATCGGCGGCGCGACGGCCGACTCCGCCGTCCGGCTGCTCGGGCCCGGCGGCCTCCACCTGGTCTACGGCTGGTTCCCCGACGCCGCGGACCGCCAGGACGCGGGCCGGGTGACGGCCGAGGAACTCAGGGAACGCGGCGCCGAGTCGATCACGGTCGTCGGCCCGCCGATGCTGGAGCGGATCGGCGGCCCGGGCAACCTGCGCGTGCTGGAGGAGGAGGCCCTCGCGCACGCGGGGGCCGGCCGCCTGGTGCCGCTCGTCCAGCGCTTCCCGCTGGCCGAGGCCGCGGCGGCCCACCGGGCCCTGGAGGCGCGGACGACGATCGGCAAGGTGGTGCTCGTGCCCTGAGCGCCCGCGCCCGGACGTCACGGCCCGGCCAGGTACCCGGCGAGGTTGCCGCGAGTGCGGCGCAGCGCGTCGATGCGCGCGTCCATCGCCGCCATCTCCCGACCGAGGACGGCCCGCAGGTCCACGCACAGGTCGATCTCCGGCCGCTCGCCGCGGGCGCACGGCAGCACCTCGCGGATCACGCCGGTGGTCAGGCCCGCGTCCAGCAGGGCGCGGATCTGCCGCACGGTGACCACCGCGTCCTCGGCGTAGGCGCGGTAGCCGTTCGGCGCGCGCCCGGCGTCGAGCAGTCCCTGCTCCTCGTAGTAGCGCAGCAGTCGCGCACTGACCCCGGTGCGTGCGGACAGCTCCCCGATCAGCATGCGCACCGTCCCGTGCCGGCTTGACCTTTCCACCGATGTGAAGGGCTAACTTCGCCTCCACCGGCGGATATTCCGCAGCGGCCGTTCGCACGGCCGCCACCCCACGGGAGTGAGCCATGGCCTCCTTTTCCGCGTCCTCCGCGTCCCCTGCCTCCCCTGCGCCCCCTGCGTCCCCTGTCCTCGTCCACCGCGACGGCCGCGCGGCGAACGCCGCCGATCTCGCGCCCCTCGCGTTCGCGGGCTACGCCCACTTCACCGCGATGCAGGTGCGCGGCGGCCGGGTGCGCGGCCTCGACCTGCACCTGGCGCGGCTGCGGTCCGCCTCGGTCCAGCTGTTCGGCCTGGCCCTGCCCGACGACGAGGTGCGGTCCCGCCTGCGGGCCGCGGTCGGGTCCGCTCCCGCCGACCTGTCCCTGACGGCCACGGTGTTCTCGCCCGCGGGCGAGTTCACCGCGGCGGGGGACGGCGTGCGGCCCTCGCTGCTGGTCCGCGCCGAGCCCCCCGCCACGGGGCCCGAGGGGCCGCTGGCCCTCGACGCGGTTCCCCATGAACGGGTCCTGCCCGCCGTCAAGCATGTCGGCGAGGTGGCCAAGACGTGGTTCCTGCGGCAGGCCGCGGCCCGGGGGTTCGACGACGCGGCCTTCCTCGACCGCCGGGGCCGGCTCAGCGAGGCGACGATCTGGAACCTGGCGTTCTGGGACGGCTCCGCCGTGGTCTGGCCCGTGGCCGGGATGCTGCCGGGCACCACGATGGGCATCCTCCGCCGGCGGCTCGACCGGCTCGGCGTCCCGCAGCGCGACCGCGAGGTCACGCCGGCCGACCTGCCCGCGCTGGCCGGGGCGGTGGTCATGAACTCGTGGACGCCGGGGATCGCGGTGCACCGGATCGGCCCGACGCCCCTGCCCGAGGCGCCGGACTTCGTCGACCTGCTGCACCGCGCCCACCGGGCCGAACCGCCGACCGCGTTCTGAGCCGCTCCGGGCGCGGACGCGCGCCGCTCAGACGCGGACCGCCTCCACCAGCACCAGCCGCTCCGGGTACTGCACCGGCGCGCGCACGCCGACCGACTCCAGAACGCGTCCCGGCAGCGTCGTCCCCTCGGCCCACCAGGCCAGCGCCGTCGCCGCCGAGCCCTCGATGCCGTCGCCCGGCGCGAGCGGCGCGATCCGGTAGTCCGCGTCCGGGTCGAGCCCCGGCAGCCGCACCAGACCGGGGGGCGCGGTGACGCTCGTCTCCACCTGCACGAGCGCGTACACGGCGCGCGAACGGTCCCGCGCGACCACGCCGTGCACCCACAGCGCCGGGTCGGGGTGGTCGCCGCGGACCACCGCGCCGCTGTGCAGCAGCCCCCGCAGGTCCTTGTAGCGGGCGATCCACTCCGCCAGCGCCGCGCGTTCCTCGGCGGTCGCCCTGGTCAGGTCCCACTCGATGCCGAAGTGGCCGAACAGCGCCGTCCCGGCCCTGAACTGGAGGCTGTGCGTGCGCCCCGTGGTGTGCGCCCGGGGCGCGCCCACGTGCGTGCCGATCATCTCGGGCGGCACGAGCAGGCCCGTCCAGCGCTGGATGCGCTGCCGCTCCAGCGCGTCGATGCAGTCGCTGCCCCACACGCGGTCGGTCCGCTCCAGGATGCCGAGGTCGACCCGCCCGCCGCCGGACGAGCAGGACTCGATCTCAAGCCCCGGGTGGCGGGACCTCAGCTCGTCGAGCAGCCGGTAGACGGCCGCGGTCTGCCCGTGCACGCCGGCCCGCCCGGTGGGGCCGTGCCCGGCCTCGACGAGGTCGCGGTTGTGGTCCCACTTGAGGTAGGTGAGCTCGTACTCGGAGACGATCGCGTCGAGCCGTTCCAGGATGTACGCGTAGGCGTCGGCGTTGCCGAGGTCGAGCACCTGCTGGTGCCGCGCCTCGGGCGGCATCCGGTCGCCCGTCGACAGGATCCACTCGGGGTGGCTGCGGGCCAGGTCGGAGTTCTGGTTGACCATCTCGGGCTCGACCCACAGGCCGAATTCGAGCCCGAGGCCGCGCACGTGCCGGGCCAGCGGGTGCAGCCCGTCGGGCCACACGTCCTCGTCGACGTACCAGTCGCCGAGCCCGGCGTGGTCGTCCCTGCGCCCGCGGAACCAGCCGTCGTCGAGCACGAAGCGTTCGGCGCCCGTCTCGGCCGCGACGTCGGCCAGCCGCGTCAGCCGGTCGAGGTCGTGGTCGAAGTAGACGGCCTCCCACACGTTGAGGGTCACCGGGCGCGGGCCGTGCGGATGGCTCGCGCGCGCCCGCAGGTGGTCGTGGAAGCGCGCGGCCAGCTCGTCGAGGCCGTGCCGCCCGTAGCTGCCGTAGACCCACGGCGTGGTGTAGGACTCGCCCGCGCCGAGCGCGACCTCGCCGGCCAGGAGCAGTTCGCCGCCGCCGAGCAGCGCCACGGCGGTGTGCGTGCGTTCGGCCAGTGAGCGGTGGTTGCCGCTCCAGGCCACGTGCAGGCCCCACACCTCGCCGGACCGGAAGCCGAAGCCGCGTTCGCCGGCCACGTGCACGGTGGCCGCGTCGGTGCCCGTGCGGCCCTTGCGGTTCTCGCGCAGGTGGGTGCCGATGGTGAACTCGTGCCGCTGCGGGGTGCGTTCCCGCAGGTGGCGGCCTGTCATGTCGAGCAGTTCCGTCGCGCGTTCCGGCACCGGGAGCGTCAGCAGGACCCCGGAGAGCGAGAACGGCGCGGCCTCGGGTCCCGCGCCGCTGGTGACGGTGGCCCGCTGCCTGACCAGCCCCGAGGCGGTCAGCTCGATCTCCAGGCGCAGTTCGAGTTCGGCCGTGACGTCCTCGGCGGACACGGTGACGACCCCGCCCTCGACGCGGCTCGACGTGACCGCGAAGGCCGTCGAGAAGTCGGCTCCCGCCCGGTGCCCGGTGAGCCCCGGGGTGCCGAGCCAGCCGGCGGAGTGCTCGGGCAGCACGGCGAGCGGAACGACGACGTCGACGTTGTTCCAGGCGATCTGCGGCACCGAGGCCAGCGCGAGGGCGGCGAGCGCGTCCTGGGGCAGCTCGCCCAGGTCTTCGCCCCAGTGAACGACCCGGGGCAGCCCGCTTCCCGAACGGTCGAGCACCAGGCTCGTGCCCGCGGCGCGGAGGTGGACGAAGGACTCGTCGCGCATCTGTGATCCCCTGATCGATCCTGTTGGGACGTGCGCGGTTATTTGTATGTTCGTCGACGAGGACAGTCAACACCGAAACGGGCCAGGGCCGGACGGGTCCGGGGTGGCGGGGAGGGTGGAGCCGCCTGTCGGATTCGAACCGACGACCTGCTGTTTACAAGACAGCTGCTCTGGCCGGCTGAGCTAAGGCGGCGGGCTTCCACGACCGTGACCGGCCGCGACGGCCGCTCCAGACTACACGGGACCGCACGGTGCGGCGCCTGGATTCCCCGCCGGAGCCCGCAGGGAACCGGCCACCGGGCCGCGCGCGGCGGCGCCGGAGGGCGCGACCGTGTGCGAAACGTTCTTGTGATGAGTTTTTTTGCTCATCAGCTACTGACTTTCGCAGTCGTTTCGAGTTAGGTTCACTCCGCGTCCATATACCTGGCCGTAACACCTTCCTACTCGGATCGTCCGGCACGTTCCTGCCGGTAGAAGGAGACGAACGACACATGGCAACGGTCACGTACGACAAGGCCACCCGGGTCTACCCCGGTTCCGACACCCCGGCGGTCGACCAGCTCGACATCCAGATCGCCGACGGCGAGTTCCTCGTCCTGGTGGGCCCCTCCGGCTGCGGCAAGTCCACCTCGCTCCGCATGCTCGCGGGCCTTGAGGACGTCAACGGCGGCGCGATCCACATCGGTGACCGCGACGTCACCCACCTCCCGCCGAAGGACCGGGACATCGCCATGGTGTTCCAGAACTACGCGCTCTACCCGCACATGACCGTCGCGCAGAACATGGGCTTCGCGCTCAAGATCGCCGGCGTGAACAAGGTGGACATCCGCAAGAAGGTCGAAGAGGCCGCCAAGATCCTCGACCTCACCGAGTACCTCGACCGCAAGCCGAAGGCGCTCTCCGGCGGTCAGCGGCAGCGTGTCGCGATGGGCCGCGCCATCGTGCGCGAGCCGCAGGTGTTCCTCATGGACGAGCCGCTGTCCAACCTGGACGCCAAGCTGCGTGTCCAGACCCGTACCCAGATCGCCGGCCTCCAGCGGCGCCTGGGCGTCACCACCGTCTACGTCACCCACGACCAGGTCGAGGCCATGACGATGGGCGACCGGGTCGCGGTGCTCAAGGACGGCCTGCTCCAGCAGGTCGACTCGCCGCGCAACATGTACGACAAGCCCGCCAACCTCTTCGTCGCCGGCTTCATCGGCTCCCCCGCGATGAACCTGGTCGAGGTGCCGATCACCGACGGCGGCGTGAAGTTCGGCAACAGCGTGGTCCCGGTCGAGCGCACCGCCCTCACCGAGGCCCAGGGCAAGGGCGACACCACCGTGGTCGTCGGCTGCCGTCCCGAGCACTTCGCCGTGGTCACCGGCAGCGGCGAGGGCGCGGGGCTCGCCAAGGCCGACGAGGGCAAGGAGGCCGGCCTCGCCGTCTCCGTCAACGTGGTCGAGGAGACCGGCGCCGACGCCTACATCTACGGCACGGCCGAGATCGGCGGCGACACCAAGGACCTGGTCATCCGCGTCGACAGCCGCGACGTTCCGGAGAAGGGCTCCACGGTGAACGTGGTGCCGCGGCCCGGCGAGACCCACGTCTTCGCCGCCGGCTCCGGTGAGCGCCTGAGCGACTGAGGCAGGCCGCCCGCCTCGCCCGGTCACGACCGGCCGCAGGGCCGGGTCTCCGCACACGTTGCGGAGACCCGGCCTTTTGCGCGTCAACGCCTCTTTCGAATCTCTCCGGACTCCGTCACTCGTCAGAGTGGCCGAATGTCACCAATTCGCTACCCCTCGCTACGATTCGACAAGCCCCCATCCACTCGTCTCGCGAGGGAAGACCTTCAGTGAATCAGGCACTTCGGCACATCGGCAGAAGTCTCGCCATCGCCCTCCCGGTCGTCCTGGTGCTGTCCGGGACGCTCGCCGTCACCCGCGTTCCGTGGGTGTCCGGCTCGTCCGACGCGCACATGCTCACCGCCGCCGCGGAGAAGGCGCGCCAGACCCCGCAGGAGGTGCTGCGGGACCGGCTCGTCACCACGCTGCGCCGCCAGGACCCGTCGGCCGCGCTGACCGGCCTCCAGGAGGCCATCAGCCGCGACCCGGCCCTCGCGCCGCACTGCGCCGAGATCGCGCAGGCGCTGGGCGAGGCGGCGGTGGAGAAGTACGGCAGCACCACGCGGGCCCAGGCCCACGCCCGCCCGGTCTGCGACACCTCCTACGCGGCGGGCGTCGCCGCCGCACGTTAGGCCGTGCGGTCCAGGGGCGGCCGGATCTTCGCGGGGCCGGGCGCCGGTGCCGGCCGGCGCCCCGACCGCGCGGCGAGCCCGCCCCGTCGACCGGGCGCACGCCCTCGCGGGCCCCGCGCACGCGGGCTTTAGGGTGCCGGTATGACGGAACACTCGCTCGACGCACCGCAGCCGACGCAGGCCGTGGTCCTGGCCGGCGGCCAGGGCTCCCGGCTGCGGCCCTACACGGACGACCGGCCCAAGCCGATGGTGGAGATCCCCGGCACCGGCGTCCCGATCCTCGGCCACCAGCTGAACTGGCTCGCCGCCGAGGGCATCACCGACGCCGTCATCTCCTGCGGTCACCTCGCCGAAGTCCTCCAGGACTGGCTCGACTCCGTCGACCTGCCGCTGCACGTCACCACCGTCGTCGAGAGCGAGCCACTGGGCCGCGGCGGCGGTCTCAAGCACGCCGCCGCCGCGCTGCCGCGCCCGGCCGACCCGTGGTTCGCCACCAACGGCGACATCTGGACCCGCTTCTCGCTGCGCGAGATGGCCGCGTTCCACGCGGAACGGGACGCGCTGGCCACCCTGGCGCTGGCCAGGCCGCGCATCCCGTGGGGCGCCGTCGACACCGACGAGTTCGGCCACGTGCTCGACTTCATCGAGGCGCCGCCGTCCCCGTACCTCATCAACGCGGGCGTCTACGTCTTCGCCGCCGAGTTCACCAAGCTGCTGCCCGACCGCGGCGACCACGAGCGCACCACGTTCCCCCGGCTGGCCCGCGAACGCCGCCTCGCCGGCTTCCCCCTGCCGCAGCGCGCCTACTGGCGGGCCATCGACACCGCGAAGGACCTCACCGAGGCGGCCCGCGACCTCGCTTCCTGACGCCGGCTGAAACGGTCGCGGGACCCGGCCGCCCCCGTGGCCGGCCGGACCCCGCGAGGTCCGGGACCTACGGGTTCAACTGCCGCGACCAGTCCGCCAACGCCTCCGCCGCGTCTTCGGGCAGTTCGTCGACGACCTCCCACCCGGTCACCGCGTGTTCCGAGAAGACCCTGCCCGTCGGCACCTCGTCGACCCCGGTGACCGCCACCACGCTTCGCGCCCCGAGGTAGGCCCCGGTCTCCGCGTCGAGGATGTACGTCGCCTCGTACAGGTTGTCGCCGGTCCAGGTGACGCCCACTCCCGCCCGCCCCGTCGCGTCCGTCGTCGCCTCGACGGTGACCCCGGGGATCTCCGCGAGGGCGAGCAGTACCGTCTCCGCGGCCTCCGGCGGCATCAGCGGACGCGTGAGGAACTCGCCGAGCCGGTCGAAGGCGTGCTGGTGGATCGTCTCGCCGGTGTAGTGGTCGCCCAGTTCGTCGTTGATCCGGTCGAGCAGAGCCGAGGGATCCCGCGGCAGGTCCGCGTCCAGCGACCCGTCCCACGACCGCAGCGGGGTGATGGCCTGCATCGAGGGCAGCCCCGCGCACTCCCGGACCTCACCGACCCCGGACGGCGCGGCGAGGCAGTCCCGGGTGATGTCGCGCATGCCACCGGCCTCCGGCCCGCCCTCGGGCAGCAGGAGGGTGCCGTGGAAGAGGACGCCGCCCTCGGGTGCGATCGACGGGTCGGTGTACCAGCCCTCGCTCGCGTCCGCCGAGGTCCACATCTCGAACTCGTGGAGTTCGCCGCCCCCGTCGGCCTCGGCATCAGGGGAACGGACGACACCCGTCTCGTACAGGAACTGGTCGTCCCTGATCTCCGTCTCCGGCTGGGCCGCCGCCGCGGCGGCCAGTCGCTCAAGCGTCGGCATCCCCCTGCCGTCGCTCCCGTCCCCCACCGCGGGCCCACCGCCGTCCCCGCCGGACAGCGTGACGGCCGCCACGATGACCGCCGCGGTCGCCGCGGTCGCCACGGGCACGGCGGCCACGGCGAACCGGCGCCTGGCGGGCGACGGCGCGCTCCGCCGGATCTCGCTCATCACATGGTTCTGGAGCAGCAGCCGGCGGTCGGCGGGCAACTCCGGGTGCTCCGGGGCGGGCAGCAGCCCCGCGAGTTCGGATGTGTCCGTCTCGTCCTCGGGGCGTCGGTTTCTGCGGATCATGCTTGGCTCTTCCCAGTCGACCGGACCACCGTGGTCCGGCGGTCGCCGGATACTTGTCCGCGCGTTCGCGCCGGTTCCCGCAGCGCCTCGTCCGTGAGCTGCCGCAGCCGCGTCCTGGCCCGGGACAGGCGGGACCTGACCGTGCCCACCCGCACGCCGAGCGCGACCGCGGCCTCGGAATAGCCGAGCCCGGACCAGACGCACAGCATGAACACCTCGCGCTCGCGCGCCCGCAACCGCCCCAACGCGACCTTCACGGCCGCCAGTTGCTCGGCGTCGGCAAGCCGTCCGACCACATCGTCGGCGAAGTCGGGCAACGGCTCGCGGGCCGGGAGCCTCGCCATGGCGCGCTCGTGCCGGCGTCTGGCCCGCGTGGTGTTGCGCAGCACGTTCACCGCGATGCCCATCACCCAGGGCCGCGGGCTGTCCCCCTCGTCCTTGAGCCGCTCGCGTAACCGCCACGCCTCAAGGAACGTCAGGGACACCACGTCCTCGGCCAGCGCCGGGTCCCCCGTCGCGCGCACGGCGTACCCGTAGACGAGCCGCGCACAGGAGGTGAACAGCTCGCGGAACGCATCCTGATCGCCGGCGCGCACCCGGGCGTGCATGGAATCGCTCACCCCCGGGATTGTCCGGCCGGGCCCCGCGGTTCCCCGTGACACACCTCACACGTCAGCGGTCGCGGAGCCCGGCCACGGCTCTACCCGAGAATCCCACCTAACCGAGCAGCCCGCCGATGGGGTCGAGGCTGCCCTGCTCACCCCCGTCGTCCGAAGGTGCGGTGCTCTCGGGCGCCTCGCCCGCGTCGCCCGGCGCCGACCCCGTCGGCGGAGCGGCCGGGGACTCCTGCGGCGTGTAAGAGTCGGGCGCGGACGGCTGCTGCGGCGCGGGAACGGTCTGCTCGCTGCGCGGGAACGACTCCTGCGTCGCCCCGCCCGTGGCCGCGCCCCCCGCGGGTCCTTCGTCCGCGGCGCCCGGGGCGGAGCCGGCCTCGTCCTCCGCGGCCCCCGGCTCGTCCTCGTCCTCGGCCGCACGGCCCTCGTTCGCGCCGGCCTCGCCCTCGTCCTCGCGGCCCGCGCCCTTGTCCTCCTCCTCCGCCTCCTCGCCGGGCAGCGGCCGGCCGGGCAGGTGGTTGCGCGGCGGCTCGCCGGGCTCGGGCAGCGTCGGGAACTGGTCGGAGCGCACCGCGCTGCCCAGCATCGAACCGATCAGCAGGGACGTGCCGATCAGCAACGTGGCCAGCGCGGCGCCGCGCCGCAGCACCCGGTGCCGCAGGTCGGCCAGGGGCGCGCGCGGGCCCAGCCTGCGCCACGCCTCGCCGGCCAGCCGCGCGTCGAGCGAGTACACCGGCGCTCCGGCGATCAGCAGCGGCGACCAGGCGGCGCACAGCACGATGTCCGGCGTGTCGAACGCGGGCCCCTGCCGCCAGCTGACGGTCACGAGCAGCGCGAGCGAGAGCAGCGCCCCGAGCCCGGCGGCCACGCGCTGCCACAGGCCGAAGATGGTCAGCACGCCGACGATGATCTGGATGAACGCCACGGTGAGCCCGGCCCCCACCGGGTGCGACAGCGCCCAGTCGTGCAGCGGGGCCGCGACCGTCCAGGGCTGGAGCGCGCTGAGCCACGCGTACAGCGAGCCGCGGACGCCGCCGTCGAAGTACACGGGGTCGGTGAGCTTGCCCATCCCGGCGTAGATCGACATGAAGCCCAGGAGCAGCCGCAGCGGCAGCAGGACGACCCCGAGGCTCAGGTTGCGCCCCGAGTGGTACGCCTGCCGCCCGACGGTCCTGGCCGCCGCCCGGTTCGCCGGTGCCGGCCGGCGCTGCTGCCGGTCCTCCTCGGGCCCGCCGGGCCGCGCGGACACGCGCGGCAGGACCCGGGTCTGCTCGGGCGGCTGCGGGGAGCGCGGCCCGACCACGCCCGCGAGCTGAGGCGCCCGGGCGACACGCGGAAGCACCTGCGTGGCCGCGCCCTCGCCCGCACGGCCGTGCCCGGCCTCGCGGGCCGCCCTGATCAGGGTTCCGGCACCCGTGTCCCCCGGTGCGCTGCGGCCGGTCCAGACGACCGGTGGCCTGCGGCGCGCCGCGGCGGGCACGCGCGGCAGCGGGCCGGTGTGCGGGACCGTGATGCTCACCGGCGGCGGAGTGGCGAGCCTGACCCGGAAACTGGCGTGGTTCACGACGACTTGTGCGGGGTCGCACGGCACTTTCACCATGCTCAGCACCGGTTCGTCCGCCGAGAGGCCGCGGGGTGTTCTGGTGTCCACACTCATCTAACCGAGTGACAGAGCCTTTGGACACTGCCTTGACCGAACTCTGTCCGCGACCAGTCAAGAACGGGTCCGCCCCCGGTGTGGAGGCGGACCCGCGCGCCGGCGGGCGGCGCTCAGCGGCGGCGCTTGGCCGCCTCGTAGAGCACGATGCCCGCGGCCACGCCCGCGTTCAGGCTCTCCGCGCCCCCCGGCATCGGGATGCGCACCCGGATGTCGCAGTTCTCGCCGACCAGCCGGGAAAGACCGCGCCCCTCGCTGCCGATCACGACCACGAGCGGACCCGCCAGGGCCTCGACGTCGGCGAGGTCCGCCTCGCCGTCCGCCGCGAGGCCGACGACCGTGAGACCCGCCTTGCGGTAGCTCTGGAGGGCGCGGGTCAGGTTCGTGGCGCGGGCGACCGGCGTGCTCGCCGCCGTGCCGGCCGAGGTCTTCCAGGCACCCGCGGTCATGCCCGCGGCCCGGCGTTCCGGCACCACGACGCCGTGCCCGCCGAACGCCGCGGCCGACCTGACCACCGCGCCGAGGTTGCGCGGGTCGGTGACGCCGTCGAGGGCGACGATCAGCGGATCGACGCCGTCGTCGGCCGCCGCGTCGACCAGGTCGTCGGGGTGGGCGTACTCGTACGGCGGCACCTGGAGGACCAGGCCCTGGTGGTTCAGCCCGCCGGTGATGCGGTCGAGTTCGGCGCGCGGCGCCTCCATCAGGTGCACGTCACCGCGTTCCATCGCGAGCTTGACCGCCTCGGTGACCCGGTCGTCGCTGTCGAGGAACTGCTGGACGTACAGCGTCCCGGCGGGCACGCCGCCGCGCAGCGCCTCGACCACCGGGTTGCGCCCGACGACCAGTTCCGCCGGGGAACGGCCGCCGCGCCGCGCGGAGGTCTGCTGCTGCTGCCGCCGCGCCTTGGCCTGGGCCGCGCGCTGCTTGGGGTGGCCCGTGCGCATCTCGGCGGGCGGGGTCGGGCCCTTGCCCTTCAGGCCGCGGCGGCGCTGGCCTCCGCTGCCCGTCTGGGGGCCCTTCTTCTGACTGGTGCGGCGGTTGGGCCGCTGACTGTTGCCTGGCATGGGTGCTACCGGTTCCTTCTCGGCCTGTGGGCCGTCAGCTCAGCTCCCAGCGGGGGCCGTTGGGTGTGTCCTCGATCACCAGGCCCGCGGCCTTGAGCCCGTCCCTGATGGCGTCGGCGGTCGCGTAGTCCTTGCGTTCCCTGGCGGCCTGCCGCTGGGCCAGGACCAGCCTGGCCAGCGTGTCGACGACGCCGGACAGCTCCGCGCCGCGCGCGCCCGCCTCCGCGCCCGCCCAGGGCGCGGCGAGCGGGTCGAGGCCGAGCACCCCGAGCATCGCCCTGACCCGGGCGCCGAGCAGGGCTGCCGACTCCCTGTCGCCCTCGGCGAGCGCCGCGTTGCCCTGCCTGACGGTGGTGTGCACGGCGGCGAGGGCCTGCGGAACGCCGAGGTCCTCGTCCATCGCGGCGGCGAACTCCTCGGGCACGGAGGCGGCCGGCGCGATGTCGCCGCTCTGCTCGACGGCCCGCTGGAGGAAGCCCTCGATGCGGCCGAACGCCGCCTCGGCCTCGGCCAGCGCCTCCTGGCTGTACTCGATGGTCGAGCGGTAGTGCGGGGTGCCGAGGTAGTAGCGCAGCACGACGGGCCGCCAGCGCTTGACCATCTCGGAGACGAGCACCGAGTTGCCGAGCGACTTGCTCATCTTCTCGCCGCTCATGGTGACCCACGCGTTGTGCACCCAGTAGCGGGCGAACTCGTCGCCCGCCGACCTGGACTGGGCCAGCTCGTTCTCGTGGTGCGGGAACACCAGGTCGATGCCGCCGCCGTGGATGTCGAACGCGCGCCCGAGGTACTTGTGCACCATCGCGGAGCACTCCAGGTGCCAGCCCGGCCGGCCGCTCCCCCAGGGCGTCTCCCAGCGGGGCTCGCCCGGTTTGGCCGCCTTCCACAGGGCGAAGTCGCGCGGGTCGCGCTTGCCCGTCTCGCCCTCGCCCGCCGGCTGGAGGAGGTGCTCCAGGTCCTGGTTGGACAGCGAGAGGTAGCCGGGGAAGCTGCGCACGTCGAAGTACACGTTGCCGTCGGCCGCGTACGCGTGGCCGCGGTCGATCAAACCGCGCATCATCTCGATCATCTCGGGGACATGACCGGTCGCGCGGGGTTGATAGGTGGGCGGCAGGCACCCGAGCGCGGCATAGGCCGCGTCGAAGGCCAGTTCGTTCTCGTAGCCGATCGACCACCAGGGCCGTCCCTGCTCGGCGCTCTTGGCGATGATCTTGTCGTCGATGTCGGTGACGTTCCGCACGAAGACGACGTCGTAGCCGCGGTAGGCGAACCAGCGCCGCATGATGTCGAAGTCGACGCCCGACCTGATGTGCCCGATGTGCGGGGCCGCCTGCACCGTGGCGCCACAGAGGTAGATCGAGACGCGGCCCGGCACGAGCGGGCTGAAGTCACGGATCTTCCGGGCACTGGTGTCATACAGGCGAAGGGTCACGCGTCAAGAGTAGTCGGCGAGGGGCGCCCGCCGCGCCCTCCGGGCGCCCCCGAGGCCCGGCTCGGCGGCGCGCCGCCGCGGGCCCCGCGGGCCGGGGCTCAGACGATGCCCTGGCCCACGATCCGCTCGGTGCTGATGCGCACGACCACGCGCGGCGCCTCCCGCTCGCTGCCCGGGTTGAACTCCGCGTACGACGTGCCCGCGTACTTCTGCGCCAGCCGGTCGATCAGCTCCTGGCCGCCCTCCGTGGTGAGCGTCGCGGTGCCGTAGAGCGTCGCGTAGCTGTACGGCTCGTCGGCGGGCAGCACCTGCACCACCACGCGCGGGTCCCGGCGCAGGTTCTGCTCCTTGCGCCGGCCGACCACCGTGGAGATCAGCAGGTCGTCGCCCTCGTACGTGATCCACACCGGGGTCAGCTGCGGGCTGCCGTCCGGCTGGATGGTCGCGACGGTGACGAACGTCCTGCCGTCGAGCACGGCCTTGAGGGTCTCCGGGAGTGTGACTGCCACGATGGCACCTTCCTGAACGGTTGTCGGACGCGGCCCTGGCGCGGCTCGCGCGCGGCGCCGCACGCGCTGTCGAACTTCGCACAACACCGTGCCGCCACGCTAGGCCGTGCCGTACGGCGCCCTCAGGTCCGACGCGCCAGGTCCGACGCGCCGGGGTCCGGCACCACGAGCGCGGTGGCCACGGCGGCGAGGCCCTCGCCCCGCCCGGTGAGGCCGAGGCCGTCCGTCGTCGTTCCCGAGACCGAGACCGGCGCGCCCAGCGCGGCGGCCAGCGCCTCCTCGGCCTCGGCCCTGCGGCGGCCGACGCGCGGGCGCACTCCGACGACCTGGATCGCGACGTTGCCGATGACGAAACCGGCGGCGCGCACGATCCGCGCCGCCTCGGCGAGCAGCGCGGTGCCCGAGGCGCCCGCCCACTCGGGGCGGTCGGTGCCGAAGTGCCGGCCGAGGTCGCCGGTGCCGGAGGCGGAGAACAGCGCGTCGCAGGCGGCGTGCGCCGCGACGTCGCCGTCCGAGTGGCCGGCCAGGCCGAACTCGGCCTCGGGCCAGTGCAGCCCCGCGCACCACAGCGCGCGGCCACGCTCGAACGCGTGCACGTCGGTGCCGACGCCGACGCGCGGCAGGAGGAGCGGTTCAGAAGCCATCGTTCATCCTCCGGCGGGCGAGTACGGCCTCGGCGAGCACGAGGTCGAGCGGGCGGGTCACCTTGAACGCCTCCTCGTGGCCCCGCACCAGTACCACGGGCACGCCGAGCCGTTCCACCAGGCCCGCGTCGTCGGTCGCGGTGTCCGCGCCGAACCGCGCGTGGGCCTCGTCGAGTGTTCCCCGGTCGAAGCCCTGCGGGGTCTGGACCGCGCGCAGCAGCGCGCGGTCGGGGGTGGCGACGACGGGCTCGGGGCCGTCGCCGGCCGGCGCGCCGGGGGCGACCTGTTTGACCGTGTCGGTCACCGGCAGGGCCGGAACGACGGCGCGGGCGCCCGCCCTGACCGCCGCGGCGACCGTGTCGACCGTGTCGGCGGGCACCAGCGGGCGGGCCGCGTCGTGGACGAGCACCACCGCGATGTCCTCGGGCAGCGCGGCCAGCCCGAGCCCGACCGACTCCTGGCGGGTGGCGCCGCCGGGCACGACCACCTGGTCGACGGCCGGCGGCGGCGGGTGCTCGTCGAGGAGGGAGCGGACCGCCGCGACCTCGGCCGGCGGGGCGACGACCACGACCAGGGACACGGCCCTGGCCCTGGCCATCGCGCGGACGGCGTGCACGAGCATCGGCGTGCCGCCGAGCGGGCGCAGCGCCTTGGGGGCTCCGGGGCCGAGGCGGACGCCGGCGCCCGCGGCGGGGATGACGGCCGCCGTGCGGAGCGGCGGCGAGGGTGGCTTCGGTGTGGTGTCTGTCATTTGGTTGGGGGTGCAGGTTTGTTTGCAGGGTGGTGTTGGGTATGGCCTGAGCGTGCCGGGCCCACACGATCGGACCCTTCCGTGACAGCCGATCGAGCGAGCTTCACGGTCCCGGCACACATTCCTGGGGCAATCCGTGATCCGTACAGACAGCAGCGCCCGTACGGCATCGGGGAATGCCTCCGGGCGCTGCGTCACGCTGTCGCACGCTGGTGGATTCAGTGTTCGAAAGTGAAAGGCCGCGCTCGTCGGCATTGCCCGATCGGGTCGGCAGGTACCGGTGGCACCGGTAGCGGCACCCATGGCACAGCGGCGATCAGCTGGTGTTGAGTGACGACGCCACCACCGCGGTAATGATCAGATGGAATTGACCGAAAACAACGGTGACGAGTCGATGCGATGATCAGGAGGCGAGAACCTCGTCGAGCAGGGATTCGGCCTTGTCCTCATTGGTCGCCTCGGCCAGCGCCAGCTCGCTGACGAGGATCTGCCGCGCCTTCGCGAGCATGCGCTTCTCGCCCGCGGACAGGCCGCGCTCGCGCTCGCGGCGCCACAGGTCGCGGACCACCTCGGCGACCTTGATGACGTCGCCCGAGGCCAGCTTCTCCAGGTTCGCCTTGTAGCGGCGGGACCAGTTGGTCGGCTCCTCGGCATACGGGGCGCGCAGCACCTCGAAGACCCGGTCCAGCCCGTCCTGCCCGACCACATCGCGCACACCGACCAGTTCGGCGTTTTCGGCCGGAACGCGCACTTCGAGATCGCCCTGGGCGACCTTCAGCACCAAGTAGGTCTTGTCCACGCCTTTGATCTGGCGAGTTTCGATGGCCTCGATCAGCGCGGCCCCATGGTGCGGATAGACCACGGTGTCGCCAACCTTGAACGTCATGTGACAGGTACCCCTTCCGTGGCCCTCCATGCTAACACGGCGGAACCGCCCTTTGAATGACGTTTCCGCAGGTCAGACCACCTCTCGGGGGTTGACAAGGGCGCCGGTGGCGTGCTTCGCGCCGCACGGTGCGGCAGGTATCCGCAGGTGGGGGCCCCCTTCGACGACCGGGACGGTTCGTGGATCTACGCCCGGAAGAGGCCAAGAAAGTTCGGTTGACCACGGAACTCTGTCCGTTTTGTCACGATTCTAGGAATGCTATCCGACACGCGCCCCGGCCCCGGGAATTGATCAACGGAAAAGTCCCCCGATCGCCATTTCGGTGTCGTCCGCTCCCGATCACCGCGAACTCACTCATGGCCCACTCATGTCCCACCCGCGGCCCACTGAAGGTTCGCCGCCCGCCCACTTCCGTTCACCGCCGGCCCGCTCCCGGGCGTTCCCGTCCTGGCGTTCCACCGCATCCACCGCATCCGCCGCGCCGCCGGCCGGTCAGGGCCGGTCAGGACCGCCCGGGGCAGGTTGCGCCGACTCCGGCCGGGCCCGGCGGAACATACCGGAAGAGGCTTCTGTACGCTGAGGCCCGATAGATCAACAGAGACTCTGCCCGAGGAGATGCCGCCGCCGTGAGCAGCAGCCTTCGACGCGGCGTTGCCGCCGCCTTCTTCGCGTTCTCGGCCGTCGGTGCGACGGCGTGCGGCGCCGGCGTGAATGCCGAGACCGGCCAGGTGAACCCCGACAACGCCTCCGCCGCGGTCGACGACATCGACGTGCAGAACGTCAACCTGGTCCTGCCCGAGGGACCCGAAGGACCCGGCGGCATCAGCGCGCGCCTGTTCAACTCCGGCAGCCAGGACCAGACCCTGGACGCCGTCGTCCTCACCGACGGCGGCGCCCCGCTCGAACTGGTACCGGCCGAGGGCGAGAGCAGCCTGGTCGTCCCGGCGCGCGGGTCCCTCGCCCTGGGCGGCGAGGGCAACGCGGCGGCCCTCCTCTCCGACCCGGCCGCCGCGGACGTGGCGCTCGGCAACGCCCAGGGGCTCTCGTTCGTGCTGAGCGAGGCGGGTGAGATCACGCTGTCCGCCCGCGTGGTCGGCGACACCAACGGCTTCGAGTACTACGAGGACTGGGGGCCGACGCCCACCGCCCCGGAGGAGCCCGGCGCGCCCGCGGCGCCCGGCGGCCCCGACGAGGAGGCCCCCGGCGGCCCCGGGACGACGCCCGAGGACGGCGGCGAGGAACCGCAGAACGGAACGGGCGAGGACGGCACCGGCACGGGCGAGGAGCCCGGCGGCCCCGCCGACGACGCCCCGGACGCCCCGGGGGACGGCACCGCCGAGGACGGCACGGACGTCATCGAGGGCTGACGCCCGCCGCGCACGGCGCGCGGCACGCACGCGGAGGGCCGATGGCCAGGTGGCCATCGGCCCTCCGCGTCCCGCGGGCCACCGCCTGCCCGCGGACAAGGCACGCGCTCCCGCGGCCTACGGCTCGAACTTGTAGCCGAGGCCGCGCACGGTGACCAGGTAGCGCGGGGCACCCGGGTCGGGCTCGATCTTGGCGCGCAGCCGCTTGACGTGCACGTCGAGGGTCTTGGTGTCGCCGACGTAGTCGGCCCCCCAGACCCGGTCGATGAGCTGCATCCGGGTGAGGACCCGGCCGGCGTTGCGCAGCAGCATCGCCAGCAGGTCGAACTCCTTCAGCGGCAGGTCGACCTTGCGCCCTGCGACGGTGACCACGTGCCGGTCCACGTCCATGCGCACCGGGCCCGCCTCCAGGGCGGCCGGGCTCTCCTCCTCCGACTCCCCGCGGCGCCTGAGCACCGCGCGGATGCGGGCGACCAGCTCCCGCGAGGAGAACGGCTTGGTCACGTAGTCGTCGGCCCCTATCTCCAGGCCGACGACCTTGTCGATCTCACTGTCCTTGGCGGTCACCATGATGACCGGGACGTTGGAACGGCCGCGCAGCTGGCGGCACACCTCCGTGCCGGGCAGGCCCGGCAGCATGAGGTCGAGCAGGACGAGGTCGGCGCCGTTGCGCTCGAACTCGTCGAGCCCTTCGGGACCCGTGGCCGCGGTGGCGACCTCGAAGCCTTCCTTGCGGAGCATGTACGACAGGACGTCGCTGAACGACTCCTCGTCCTCGACGACGAGCACTCGGGTCACGGGAGGACCTCCCGGGCGGGATCGTTGGTGCGGGTGGGTTGCGGCTGGTGTTCCGCCTCGGCGTCGGCATCGGCGCTCTCGGCGAACTCCGCCGGTTCATGCAGGGTGCCACCGAGGCGGTCGCGCTTTTTGCGCGCCGCCAGGTGGCGGTCCCGCGCGCTGCCGGGTTCCGGCAGCCGCAGGGTGAAGGTGGAGCCCTGTCCTTCAGCGCTCCAGACCTGGACCTCCCCGCCGTGCGAGGCGGCCACGTGTTTGACGATCGCCAGCCCGAGGCCCGTCCCGCCGGTGGCGCGGGACCTGGCCGGGTCGACGCGGTAGAAGCGTTCGAAGACGCGTTCCCTGTCGGTCTCGGGAATGCCGACGCCCTGGTCGGTGACGGCGATCTCGACGAGCTCCCCCGAGGAGGACGGCACGCGCGCGCCCGCGATGGCGACCCGGGTGTGCGGCGGGCTGTAGTTCACCGCGTTCTCCACCAGGTTGCCCAGGGCCGCGGCGAGCTGGGCGCGGTTGCCCCACACGGCCAGTTCGTCGATGCCGCCCGAGGCGATCGTGATGTGCTTGCTGCCGGCCTGCTGGCGGCAGCGTTCCAGCGCCTCGGTGACCAGGTCGCCGACCGGCACCAGCTCGGCGCCGGCGAGCATGTCGTTGTCCTGCACCCGGGAGAGGTCGATCAGCTCCTGGATGAGGTTGGTGAGGCGGGTCGCCTCGTTCTGCATGCGCCCGGCGAAACGCGTGACGGCGACGGGGTCGTCCGCGGCGTCGAGCACGGCCTCGGAGAGCAGCGACAGGGCGCCCGCGGGGGTCTTCAGCTCGTGGCTGACGTTGGCCACGAAATCGCGCCGGACGGCCTCGATGCGGCGGGCCTCGGTGAGGTCCTCCACGAGCAGCAGCACCAGGCGGGAGCCGAGCGGGGCCGCGCGGGCCGAGACGGCGAGCACGTCGGCGCGGCCGAGGCCGCGCCCGCGCCTGGGCAGGTCGATCTCCGTCTCGCGGATCTCGCCGTCCCGCCTGGTGTCGCGGGCCATCTTCAGCATGGGGTCGACGGCGAGCCGACCGCCGCGGACGAGGCCGAGCGCGTAGGCGGCGGAGCTCGCCTTCACCACGCCGTCGCTCTCGTCGAGCACGACGGCGGAGGAGCGCAGCACCGACAGCACCGTGTCGACGCCCGGCGGCAGCACGGCCTCAGCCTGCTGCTGCGCACCACCGGAAGGACCTGTGCGTTCGCGCTCACTGAGACGGAATGCCAGCATGGCGACGACACCGGTGCACAGCCCGGCGATCGCTGCCACTGCGGCGACCGCCGCGTTCACGTCCATATCCTCAGGTTATGCGGGGCTTGCCCGCAGGTCACAGATGTGACCGAAGATGCTCGACCGGCCGCCCGCGAGAGTTCACCTTGACGACAGCGATGGTTCACTTGACGGGGCGGAGGCGGCTGCTTTCCGGGCAGACGTTGAACGGCAGCAAACCGGTTCCGGCAGGTGAGGAAGGACAAGTCATGCGTGACGCATACCACGAGGAACTCGACGCGATCGGTGACAACCTGGTCGAGATGGCCCGTTTCGTCGGGTCCGCCATCGGGCGTGCGACGACGGCCATGCTCGATGCCGACCTGAAGCTCGCGGAGGCGGTCATAGCCGCCGACGACAAGGTCGACGAGATGCACAGGTCCTTGGAGAACGCGGCGATAGCCCTGCTCGCGCGCCAGCAGCCGGTGGCCACGGACCTGCGGATCGTCGTCACCTCGCTGCGGATGAGCGCCGATCTCGAACGGTGCGGCGACCTGGCGCAGCACGTCGCCAAGGTGGCCAGGCTCCGCTACCCCGACTCCGCCGTGCCGCGGGAGCTTTCGGCCACCATCCTGGAGATGGGCCAGCTCGCGCAGCGGCTGATGGCCAAGGCCACCGAGGTGCTGATCACCAAGGACGTCGACCTGGCCATGCAACTCGAACAGGACGACGACGAGATGGACTCGCTGCACCGGACGCTGTTCGGCCACCTGCTGGACGACCGGTGGCACCACGGCATCGAGACGGCGGTGGACGTCACGCTGCTGGGCCGGTACTACGAACGGTTCGCCGACCACGCCGTGTCGATCGCCCGGCGCATGGTCTACCTCGTCACCGGCGAGCACGCCGACGAGTTCCTGCCCGAGCCGGAGGCCACCGTCTGACACCGTGTGCTCCCGCGCGCCCGTTCTGCGCGGTGCCGCGCCCGCCGTCGCGGGGGTTCCAATGGCCGCGGAGGACATCCGCTGCCGAGGAGGGACCCATGGCTGCCTCACCTGCCGCACCCGCCCCGATGCCCGTGCCCGCCGCGTCCGCCGCGCCGTCCGGGCGGCGTCCGCTGCCCCTGGTGGCCGGCTGCGGCTGCGGCTCAGGTTGCAGCTGCGGCTGCCAGTCGGGCTCGGCCTGCCAGTGCGGGGGGAACTGCGGCTGATCTGACGGACCGGAGGACCGAACGCACGGGCCGCCCGCCGCACGGCCGGGCGGCCCGTGCCCGTTCCCGTGCCCGTTCCGGCGGCCCGGCTCAGGGGCCGCGCTCCGCGGTCGGCGGCGGCCAGGGCAGTTCGGCCACGAGGTCGAACGCCGTGCCGCGTGCGCCGTGCCTGATGGTGCCGCCGTCCAGGGCCACCCGTTCCTCAAGCCCCGCGAGCCCGGCCCCCGCGCCCGGGATCACCGCATCCGCGCCGCCGCGGACCGGGAGCGCGTTGCGCACCGCGACCGTGAGGCCCGCGCCGGGGCCGCCCGCCACCGTCACCTCGACCCGCGCCTCGGGGGCGTGCTTGCGGGCGTTCGTCAGCCCCTCCTGCACCACCCGGTACGCGGTGCGCTGCACCTGGCGCCGCAGCGAGCCGAGCGCCCGCTCGTCGCACGCGCGCCGCCAGCTCACGCGCTGGCCCGCGCGCCTGGCCTCGGCCACCAGTTCGTCGATGTCGGCCACGCCGGGCTGCGGCGCCTCCTCGGCGGCGGGGCTGCCGCGCAGCACGGTCAGCACCTCGCGCAGCTCCGTCAGCGCCTGGTGCGCGGTGTCGCGGATCAGCTGGGCGGTGTCCTCGATCTCCGCGTCCGACAGCGGCTTGGCGCCGCGCGCCGTCGCGCCGGTGCGGTACGCCAGCGCGCCGGCGTGCACGGAGAGCAACGAGATCCGGTGGGCCAGGACGTCGTGCATCTCACGGGCGATGGCCTCCCGCTCCGTCCGCCTGGCGTCCGCCAGCCGCCTGGCGTGCTCGGCCCGTTCCCGCTGCGCGTCCTCCCGCAGCCGCGCCACGAGTTCGCGCCGGGCGCGCACGCCCGCGCCCCACGTGGTGACGAACAGGATGAACGCCACCGCGAGGGCGGCATCCGTCCACCCGCCCGCGTGCGGCACGGTGTAGATCAGCAGGTAGGGGATCGTGACGAGCAGGTGGGCCGCCACCACGAGCAGCGCGGTGCGCCACGGCACGCGCACCCCGAGGTTGAACAGGACGACGGTGAGCGCTCCCGCGAACGTCGTCGAGAACACGCTGAGCGGCAGCATCGCGATCGCGAGCAGCAGCGGGAATCGGCGCCGCCACCAGAGGGCCAGGCACGCCAGCGCCCCGGCCGGCGCGTCGATCGCGACGATCCACGCGGGGAGGTGGCCGGCATCGGCCTCGAAGCCGGTGAGCAGCGCCCACAGCAGCACCGCCCACGCGAACGCCAGCGTGTCGACCAGCCAGTCCCGGCCCGTGCGGCGCACGGGTTCGCGCCCGCCGCCGAACCGCAGCTCCCCCGGCAGCAGCCACCGGTGCTCCCAGGATTCGCGCACCCCCGTGTCGCCCATGCCCCCGACCCTATGCCGGGCCGGGCCAGGGCCGCCCGGGAAACGGGGCCGCCGCGCGCCGCCGCGGCACGGACGGGCCCCCGGCCGCGCGGAGCACGCGGGCGGGGGCCGGTACGCGAAAACGGGTTACTTCTTGCCCTGGTTCTTCACGGCCTCGATCGCGGCCTTCGCGGCCTCGGGGTCGAGGTAGGTGCCGTGCGGGACGACCGGGCGGTAGTCGGCGTCGAGCTCGTACAGCAGCGGGATGCCGGTGGGGATGTTCAGGCCCACGATGTCGGCGTCCGAGATGCCGTCGAGGTGCTTGACCAGGGCCCGCAGGCTGTTGCCGTGGGCGGCGACCAGCACGGTCCTGCCCGTGGCCAGGTCGGGCACGATGGCGTCGTACCAGTAGGGCAGCATGCGGACGACGACGTCCTTGAGGCACTCGGTGCGCGGCCTGACCTCGCTGGGCAGCGCGGCGTAGCGCGGGTCGTCGCTCTGCGACCACTCGGCGCCGTCCGCGAGCTCAGGCGGCGGGGTGTCGTAGGAGCGGCGCCACTTCATGAACTGCTCCTCGCCGAACTCGGCGAGCGTGGCGGCCTTGTCCTTGCCCTGGAGCGCGCCGTAGTGCCGCTCGTTCAGACGCCAGGAGCGGCGCACCGGGATCCAGGCGCGGTCGGCGGCGTCGAGCGCGAGGTTCGCGGTGCGGATGGCGCGCTTGAGGGTGGAGGTGTGCAGCACGTCGGGCAGCAGCCCGGCGTCCGTCAGCAGCTCACCGCCGCGCACGGCCTCGCGTTCGCCCTTGTCCGTCAGGTTGACGTCCACCCAGCCGGTGAACAGGTTCTTCGCGTTCCATTCGCTCTCGCCGTGGCGGAGCAGGATCAGCTTGTACGGTGCGTCGGCCATGCCCCGAGGTTAGACGAGCCGGGTGGCGCCGCCGGATGCGGCCCGTGGAACACCATGGGTACAAAATGGGGTAATGAGGGCAATACTGCGGAGTCGGCGGAACGGGCGGGAGCGCGGCTCCTCCGTGTTCAGCGTCCGCAGCGTCGTGGGGCAGATGTTCATCCTGCTGGTCGGTCTTGTCTCGCTGCTCGTCGCCGCCGCCGTGGTGATCCTCGTCGTGCAGTCCCGGCACGTGAAGACCGAGGCCGCCTTCGACCGGTCCCTCGGGGTGGCCGCGGCCGTCGCCGCGTCCCCGAGCACCGTCGAGGCGCTGCGCTCCCCCGACCCGACCCGCCTGCTCCAGCCGCGGGCCGAGGCCATCAGGAAGCGCGCCGACGTGGACTTCGTGGTCGTGATGAGCCCGGAAGGGACCCGTTGGACGCACCCGGAGGAGGACCGCATCGGCCGGCACTTCGTCGGCACGATCGGCCCGGCCAGGGAGGGCCGCGTGGTCCGCGAGTCCGTCGACGGGACCATCGGCCCCCTGCACCAGGTCACGCTGCCCGTGCGCGACGAGGACGGCGAGATCGTCGGCCTCGTCAGCTCCGGCGTCACGGTCGGCAGCATCAACCTCATGCTCACCGACGAACTGCCGCTCCTGCTCGGCACGGGCGGCGGCGTGATCGCCCTGGCCAGCGGCGGCGCCGCCCTGGTCAGCCGCCGCCTGCTGCGGCAGACGCGCGGCCTCGGCCCCGACGAGATCACCCGCATGTACGAGCACCACGACACGGTGCTGCACTCGGTGCGCGAGGGCGTGCTGATCGTCGACGAGAACGGCCGCATGCTGCTGGCGAACGACGAGGCCAAACGGCTGCTCGGGCTGCCGGACGACGCCCCGGGGCGCCCGGTCGGCGACCTCGGGCTCGACCGGGCGGCCCTCGCGCTGCTGACCGCCGACCGCGAGGTGACGGACGAGGTGCACCTGTCGGGCGGCCGGCTGCTCGCCGTCAACCACCGGCTGGTGGCCCCGCCGGGCGGCGGCCCGCCCACCGGCGTGACGACGCTCAGGGACACCACCGAGATGCGCGCGCTCTCCGGCCGCGCCGAGGCCGCCCAGAAACGCCTGTCGCTGCTGTACGCCGCGAGCGTGCGCATCGGCACCACGCTGGAGATCGGCCGCACCGCCGAGGAGCTGGCCGAGGTCGCCGTCCCCGACTTCGCCGACTACGTCACGGTCGACCTCATCGAGGAGGTGCTGAACGGCGAGGCGCCGGGCGAGGCGCCGGCCGCCATGCGCCGCGCGGCCGTCGGCGGCGTCGAGGAGAGCCATCCGCTGCGGCAGGCGCGGTCCCGCGTCGTGCTCGGGCGCGACTCGCCGCAGATGGACAACCTGGCGGCCGGGCGCGCCGTCGTCGAGAACGACCTGCCCGGCACCGACTGGTGGCACGGCGGCGACCCCGAACACGCCGCGCTGCTGCGCGACCACGGCTTCCACTCGCTGGTCACCGCGCCGCTGCACGCCCGGAACACGGTCCTCGGCGTCGCGGCGTTCTGGCGGGCGGAGAACCCGGAGCCGTTCGACGGCGAGGACCTGTCCCTCGCCGAGGAACTGGCCGCGCGCACCGCTGTCTGCGTCGACAACGCCCGCCGCTACACGCGCGAGCACGGCATGGCCGCCACGCTCCAGCGCAGCCTGCTGCCGCGCGCGCTTCCCGACCAGAACGCCGTCGAGGCCGCCTACCGCTACCGGCCGGCGCAGGCGGTCGGCGGGGACTTCTTCGACGTGATCCCGCTCTCGGGGGCCCGCGTCGCGCTCGTCGTCGGCGACGTCGTGGGGCACGGGCTGCGCGCCGCGGCCACCATGGGCCGGCTGCGCACCGCCGTGTACAACTTCGCGGCGCTCGACCTGCCGCCCGACGAGGTGCTCGGCCGGCTCGACGAACTGGCCGACCGCACCGACCGGGACGAGACGGACGGCGAGGACGTGGGCTCCGTCACCGGCGCGACCTGCCTGTACGCCATCTACGACCCGGTCGAGGGCCTGTGCACCATGGCCAGGGCCGGGCACCTGCCGCCGGCGCTGATCCACCCGGACGGCCGGGTCGAGTTCCCCGAGGTGCCCGCGCAGCCGCCGCTCGGCGTCGGCGGCATGCCGTTCGAGACGGCCGAGCTGCGGCTGGCCGAGGGCACCGGCCTCGTCCTGTACACGGACGGCCTCGTCGAGGCCAGGGACCGGGACATCGACACCGGCCTCGACCTGCTGCGGACCGCGCTCGAACGCGCCCCGCGCGCCCCCGAGGCGGCCTGCGACGACGTGCTCGCCGCGATGCTGCCCGAGCCGCCGTCCGACGACGTCGCGCTGCTCATGGCGCGCACGCGCGTGCTGTCGCCCGACCGGGTCGCGACGTGGGACGTGCCGTTCGACCCGGCGGCGGTGTCGGCCGTCCGCGCCGACGCGGCGCGCCGGCTCGCGGACTGGGGTCTTTCGGAGGCCGCGTTCGTCACGGAGCTGATCCTCACCGAGCTGGTCACGAACGCCATCCGGCACGCCGCGGGCCCCATCCGGCTGCGGCTGCTGCGCGACCGCGCCCTGATCTGCGAGGTCTCCGACGGCAGCAGCACCTCGCCGCACCCGCGCAACGCCTCCGCCACGGACGAGGGCGGGCGCGGCCTCTTCCTGGTCACGCAGTACGCCGACCGGTGGGGCACGCGGTACACGCCGGACGGCAAGATCATCTGGGCGGAGCAGCGGCTGCCGCGGCGCGCGGGGCGCCGGCCGTCCGCCGGGGCGTGAGCGGCCCCCGGGCGAGGCAGCGGCGCGTCAGCCCCCCGCGCCGTCCCCGCCGGCGCGCGCGTCGCCCCCGCCGGCGCGCGGACGCGTCAGGTGCGCGAACGCGTCAAGGTTGCGCGTCGACTCACCGCGCGCCCGCCGCCAGGCGTACTCCTTCCTGATCGCGCCCGCGAAACCCAGTTCGAGCAGCGTGTTGAACGAGCCGTCCGCGTGTTCGAGCACGGTCCCGAGCACGCGGTCCACCTCGGCGGGCGTGACGGCGGCGAGCGGCAGCCGCCCCGCGAGGTACACGTCACCGAGCCGGTCCACCGCGAACGCCACGACGTACAGGCGCGTGTTCCGCTCCAGCAGCCAGCGGTGCACGCCGGCCTCGTTCTCGTCCGGCCGCCGGATGACGAACGCGTTCACCGACACCGCGTGCCGGCCCACCACCAGCGAACACGTCGTCGACAGCTTGCGCGTCCCCGGCAGCGTCACCACGAAGTGCCCGCGGCCCGCCCGCTCCCACTCCGCGCCCGCGTCGCGCAGGTAGTCCTCGATCACCCGCTCCGCGCCGGCCGCGTCCCGTTCAGCCATGCGCGGATCGTAGCCCGCCGCCGCGCCGCGAGAACCGGTGCGCCTCCACCGCCCGCCGGTACACCGCGAGAGTGCCGGCCGCCGCCGTGTCCCAGCCGAAACGCCGCGCGTGCCGCGCCGCCGCCGCACCGAGCCGTTCCGAGAGACCCGGCCGCTCCGCGAACGCGCGCAGCGCCGCCGCCCAGTCCACCGGGTCGTGCCCGTCGATGAGGAACCCCGTGGCCCCGTCGCGCACCACCACGGGCAGCCCGCCGACCGCCGCGGCCACCACCGGCGTGCCGCACGCCTGCGCCTCGGCCGCCACAAGACCGAACGACTCGTTGTACGACGGCATCATCAGCACGTTCGCCGCCCGGTACCAGTCCGCGAGCCGCTCCTGCCCGACCGGCGGGAAGAAGTGCACCAGGTCGGCCAGCCCGAGACGGGCGGCCAGCTTCTGCATCCGCTCGGGCCGCGCGAGCCCGCTGCCGCTCGGCCCGCCCACCACGGGGACCCACAGCCGCGAACGCAGCGACGGGTCGCCGTCGAGCAGTTCCCTGACCGCGTGCAGCAGGATGTCCGGCCCCTTCAGGGGCTGGATGCGGCCCGCGAACAGCGGGATCAGCGCGTCCTGCGGCAGCCCGAGCCGCGCCCGCGCCGCCGCCCTGCCGTCCGCGGGGCAGAACGTCCCCAGGTTCACGCCCGGGTGCACGACCGCGGTCCGCAGCGGGTCGGCGTCGTAGTGGTCGACCAGCTGGGCCGCCTCCTGCGCGGTGTTCGCGATCAGCCGGTCGGCGGACTGCACGATCTGCGTCTCGCCGATCACGCGCGCGGCCGGCTCCGGTGTGTCCCCCGTGGCCAGCGACGCGTTCTTGACCTTCGCCATCGTGTGCATCGCGTGCACCAGCGGAACGCCCCAGCGCTCCGCCGCCAGCCAGCCGACGTGCCCGGACAGCCAGTAGTGCGAGTGCACCAGGTCGAAGTAGCCCGGCGGCTGCCCCGCCCACGCCTGCATGACGCCGTGCGTGAACGCGCACAGCTGCGACGGCAGCTCCTCCTTGCTCAAACCCTCGTAAGGCCCCGCCTCCACGTGGCGCACGCGCACGCCCGGCGTCAGCTCCACGGTGGGCGCCAGGCCGCCGGACGTGGCGCGCGTGAAGATCTCGACCTCGACCCCCTGCGCGGCGAGCTGGCGGGACAGCTGGACGATGTAGACGTTCATCCCGCCGGCGTCCCCGGTGCCCGGCTGATCCAGCGGCGAGGTGTGGACGCTGAGCATCGCGACCCGGCCGACGTGTGCCACCGTGCCTCCTGACTGACGACGTACGAATCCGCATGGTGCGCGCACCGTGCAACCACGCCCCGGGCCATCCTCTTCCCCTGCCGGGTGCCCACTCGTCCCGGCTCCACCCGCGCCCGCCCCACGCGGCCCACGCGGCCCTGCGGCCACCCGCCCGGCCGTTACGCTCGTCCGCATGGCGGAAGGGACGGCGACCCGGGGCACCACCAACCCCAACCGGCTGCGGCGCATGGACCGCTGGATCGCGGACCTGCACGGCCCCGCGCTGCGCCGGGCGCCCGGGCCGCCGCTCGCGGTCGACCTCGGCTACGGCGCGGCGCCGTGGACCGCGGTGGAGCTGTGGCACCGCCTCGCGCGCGTGCGCCCCGGCACCCGCGTGGCGGGCGTGGAGATCGACCCGGAACGGGTGGCCGCGGCGGCCGGGTACCGGCGGCCGGGCCTCGACTTCGTGCGCGGCGGGTTCGAGCTGCCCCTGCCCGGCGGTGAACGCCCGCTGCTGATCCGGGCCGCGAACGTGCTGCGCCAGTACCCCGAGCACGAGGTGAACGGCGCGTGGGCCCGGCTGTGCGCCCGGCTCGCGCCCGGCGGGCTGCTGGTCGAGGGCACGTGCGACGAGGTCGGGCGCCGGCACGTGTGGGTGGCGCTCGGCCCCGAGGGGCCGAGGACCGTCACGTTCGCCGCCCGCCTCGCGGGCCTCGGCGCCCCGTCCGAGCTGGCGGAACGGCTCCCGAAGGCGCTGATCCACCGCAACGTGCCCGGCGAGCCCGTGCACGCGTTCCTGCGCGACTTCGACCGGGCCTGGGCCGCCGCCGCGCCCTACGGCCCGCTCGGCGCGCGCCAGCGGTGGGTGCGCGCGGTCGCCTCGCTGTCCGGCGGCTGGCCGCTCGCGGACGGGCCGCGCCGCTGGCGGCAGGGCGAGGTCACGGTGCGCTGGCCGGCCCTCGCGCCTCGTCAGGCCCCGCGGCCCCGGCCCTGAACGGACGACCCGCCACCGGACCGCCCGCCACCGGACACCCCGGGCACGGAGGCGGCGCCCGGCCGGGACAGCGCCCCGTCCAGCGTGGCAAGCGCCTCGTCGAGCAGCGCGCGGTTCGCCGGGTGCGACAGCGTGCCGCGGGCCTCGGCGGGCGGCAGCCACAGCATCCGGTCGATCTCGTCGTTCGGCACGAACTCGCCCGACACCGCCTCGGCCGCCCAGTAGTCGACCTCCTTGGGCCGCCCCTGCGCCAGGTAGCGCTGCGTCGTCAGCCGCCGACCGAGCACGATCTCCGCGCCCGTCTCCTCGCGCACCTCGCGCCGGGCCGCCGCCACGGGCGCCTCGTCCCGTTGCAGCTTCCCCTTGGGGTGCGACCAGTCGCCGTGCTTGGGCCGGTGCACGAGGGCGAACTCGATCCCGCCCGCCTCCGCCCGGCGCCACAGCACGCACCCCGCCGCCCGCACCTCGGGCGGCCCGGACTCCGCACGCGCCCCGCTCCCGGACGCGGGCCCGCCCTCAGGCGCCACGCCGCTTCCTCCGCGCCTCGATCAGCATCTCCTGCACGTTGCGCAGCGGCCGGCCCTCCTCGTCCACCGCGTGCCGCGTCCAGCGGCCGTCGGGCCCGAGGTGCCACGAGGCCGTGCTGTCCGCCGTGCCCGTGGCCAGCAGGCGGGTGAGGGTCGAGCGGTGCGCGGGATCGGTCACGCGCACCAGCACCTCGATCCGCCGGTCGAGGTTGCGGTGCATCAGGTCGGGACTGCCCAGCCACACCTCGCTCTCGCCGCCGCCGCCGAACGCGTAGACGCGCGAGTGTTCGAGGAACCGGCCCAGCACGCTGCGCACCCGGATGTTCTCCGAGAGACCCGGCACCCCCGGCCGCACCGCGCAGATGCCGCGCGCCCAGATGTCCACGGGCACCCCGGCCTGCGAGGCCCGGTACAGCTCGTCGATCACGGCCTCGTCGACGATCGCGTTGGCCTTCATCCGCACCCAGGCAGGACGCCCGGCCCTGTGGTGCTCCACCTCGCGGCGGATGCGCGCGATCAGGCCCTCGCGCAGATTGCGCGGCGCGACCAGCAGCCGCCGGTAGTTGTCGCGCCGCGAGTAGCCGGACAGCCGGTTGAACAGGTCGGACAGGTCCGCGCCGACCTCGGGGTCGGCGGTCAGCAGCCCCAGGTCCTCGTAGAACCGCGCGGTCTTCGGGTGGTAGTTCCCCGTGCCGACGTGCGCGTAGCGGCGCAGGTCCTCGCCCTCCTGCCGGACCACGAGCGACAGCTTGCAGTGCGTCTTCAGCCCGACCAGGCCGTACACGACGTGGCAGCCGGCCTCTTCGAGCTTGCGCGCCCACTTGATGTTCGCGTGCTCGTCGAACCTGGCCTTGATCTCCACCAGCACCAGCACCTGCTTGCCCGACTCGGCCGCGTCGATCAGCGCGTCGACGATCGGCGAGTCGCCCGAGGTGCGGTACAGCGTCTGCTTGATCGCCAGCACGTCCGGGTCGGCCGCGGCCTGTTCGAGGAACGCCTGCACCGAGGTGGAGAACGAGTCGTAGGGGTGGTGCAGCAGCACGTCCCGCTCGCGCAGCGCGGCGAAGATGTCAGGGGGCGAGGCCGACTCCACCTCGGCGAGGTCCCGGTGCGTCCCGGCGACGAACTTCGGGTACTTCAGCTCGGGCCGGTCCAGCTCCGCGATCGCCGCGAGCCCGGTCAGGTCGAGCGGCCCCGGCACCGCGAACACCTCCTCGCGCCGGATCTTCAGCTCGCGCACGAGCAGGTCGAGGACCTCGTCGTCGATGGACTCCTCGACCTCAAGGCGCACCGGCGGCCCGAAGCGGCGGCGCAGCAGCTCCTTCTCCAGGGCCTGGAGCAGGTTCTCCGCGTCGTCCTCCTCGACCTCCAGGTCCTCGTTCCGCGTGACCCGGAACACGTGGTGGGCGAGGACCTCCATGCCGCGGAACAGCTCCTCCAGGTGCGCGGCGATGATGTCCTCGACCGGCACGTAGCGCTGCGGCGACGCCTCAAGGAAACGGGACAGCAGCGGCGGCACCTTCACCCGGGCGAAGTGCTTGTGCCCGGTGGCCGGGTTGCGCACGACGACGGCCAGGTTGAGCGAGAGCCCCGATATGTAGGGGAACGGGTGCGCCGGGTCCACGGCGAGCGGCGTCAGCACCGGGAAGATCTTCTTCCGGAACAGCGAGAACAGCCGGATCTGCTCCTGCTCGGTCAGATCGGGCCAGCGCAGCAGGTGGATGCCCTCGTCGGCCAGCTGCCGCGCCACCGTGCTCTGGTAGCAGGCGGCGCTGCGGGTCATCTGCTCCCCGGCCTGCTCCCAGATCGTCTCCAGCACCTCGCGGGGCGGCCGGCCGGTGACGGAACGGGTCGCCACGCCGGTGGCGATGCGGCGCTTGAGCCCGGCGACCCGCACCATGAAGAACTCGTCCAGGTTGCTGGCGAAGATCGACAGGAACTTCGTCCGCTCAAGCAGCGGCGTCGCCGGGTCCTCGGCCATCTCCAGAACGCGCTCGTTGAACGCCAGCCAGCTGCGTTCCCGGTCCAGGAAGCGGTCGGCGGGCAGCTCGGCGCCGGCGCCGTCCGCGCCGCCCTTAGCCCCCCGCGCGCTCGTGTCCGCCGCCGCGCCCGCGTCCGCCTCCGGTTCCGCGTCGAGGGCCGCCTCCGGGACCGATTCCGGCTCGCCGCGCTCGCTCGGTTCCGCCGGCGGTGGCACGGTGCGCGAGCGGCCCTGCCTGGGTCGCGTCTTCTGGGTCATACCTCCATTCTCGCGCCATCCGGACGAACACGGCACGTCAGCGAGGTGAACGGAGTTAACCGATCGGGCGCCCCCTGTCCGCGCCGGGGGCGCACGACCAGAAGGCCGCACGCGGTGCGCTCAGGACTCCGTCCGGTACATCAGGTCGGTCTCGAACGTGCGGAAGCCCAGGCCCTCGTACACGCGCACCGCCGGAACGTTGTCCGCGTCCACGTACAGCATCGCCGTGTCCAGTTCCGGGCCGCGCCCCGGGTCCGCCAGGTACCGCAGCCCGATGGTGGTCAGGGCGCGGCCGAGGCCCGAGCCCTGCGCCCCGGGCGCGACCCCGAGCACGTACACCTCGCCCAGCCCCTCGGCGGCGTGCGCCTTCGTCCAGTGGAAGCCGACCAGCCCGCCCTCCTCCGCCCCCGTCTCCCGCACGGCGAGGAAGAACCCGGCCGGGTCGAACCACGACTCGGCCTTCCGCGCGTCGAGATCCTCCTGCGTCAGCGCCCCCTGCTCGGGGTGGTGCGCGAACGCCCGCGCGTTCAGGTCGAGCCACGCCGCGTCGTCCTTGCCCGGCTCGAACGTGCGCACCCGCACCCCCGCGGGCAGCACAGGATCCGGCAGGTCGAGCCCGCCGAGCGGCCTGCGCAGCTGGCGCAGCTCGCGGAAGAGCGTGAGCCCCAGCATCTGCGCCAGGTGCCGCGCGGCCGGGTGCCCGCCGTGCGCCCACAGCCGCAGCCTGCGCCCCGACTCCGCGAGCAGCGCCTCGCCGAGCACGCGGCCGTACCTGCGTCCGCGGTAGTCGGGGTGGATCACGAGTTCACCCGAGGGCGCCTCCACCGGGTCGGTGCCGTTCAGCTGCGCGTAGCCGACCAGCGCACCCTCTCGGCGCATCAACAAGTGGCGCACGCCTGCCCGCGCGCCCCCACGCAACAGCAGCCGGCCCTGCTCCGACACGGCGCTCTGCCCGTCCTCCCGGGCCGCCGCCGCGATCAGCCGCAGCACGATCTGCCGTTCGTCCTCCGTCACCAGGTCCCGCACCAAGACGTCGCTCATGGCAGCGACTCTAGGACGAACGGGCCCCGTGCGGGCGCAGCCGGAGTGCACCGGCCCGTTGTGCCCGGCCTCCTGACGGCCGCGCGCGGCGGCGCTAGGGTGCCGCCGGACCGAAGGGATGAACCGCTGATGCACGCACGGAAGTACAGGCTGACCGCGACCGTGGCCGCCCTGGCCGCCGCCGCGGCTGTCCTCACCCTCTCCCCCGCCGCGCAGGCGGCGCGCGACGGCGCCGCGCCCTCCGCGGCCGACGCGGCCGACGGCTCGGGCGGCTGGCAGCCGGTACCCGACCGGACCGTCGACCTCCAGATCCTGGCCCTCAACGACCTGCACGGCGCGCTCGAACCGCCGTCGGGATCGGGCGGCCAACTGATCCACGAGCACGAGGACGGCACCACCGAAACCCTCACGGCCGGCGGCGTCGAGTACCTGGCCACCGGCCTGCGCGAGGCGCGGCGCGGCCACGAGCGCTCCGTCACGGTCGCGGCCGGCGACCTGGTCGGGGCCACGCCGCTGCTCTCCGGCCTCTTCCACGACGAGCCCACGATCGAGGCGCTGAACGCGCTGGAGATGGACGTCGCCGGGGTCGGCAACCACGAGTTCGACGAGGGCTGGGAGGAGCTGGTCCGCCTCCAGGAGGGCGGCTGCCACCCGGTGGACGGCTGCTACGCGCAGGGGCGCGAGTTCACCGGCGCCGACTTCCCCTACCTGGCGGCCAACGTGGTGGACGAGGACACCGGCGAGCCCATCCTGGAGCCCTACACGGTGCGGCGGCTGAACGGCGTCCGCGTCGGCTTCATCGGCGTCACGCTCGAAGGCACCGCCGACATCGTCACCCGGGCCGGCATCGAGGGCCTGGAGTTCCGCGACGAGGTCGAGACGATCAACCGCTACACCGCGGAACTCGCCGACCAGGGCGTGCACGCCGTGATCGCGCTCGTCCACGAGGGCGGCTACCCCGAGGCCGACGCGTACAACGCGGACTGCGACGCGGCCGGCGGCGGCCTGTCGGGCCCGATCACCGACATCGCCGCGCGCACCGACGCGCGCGTCGACGCGCTCGTCACCGGGCACACCCACCAGCCCTACGTGTGCACCCTGCCCGACCCCTCGGGCCGCGACCGGCTGGTCACCTCGGCCGCCTCCAACGGCCGCCTGTTCACCGAGCTGAACATGCGGTACGACCGCCTGACCCGCGACATCGTGCGCACGTCCGTCGAGGGCACCAACCGCGTCGTGGACCGCGAGCAGGAGCGCGCCCCCGACCTGACCGAGCTGATCGCCTACTGGAACGGTCTTGCCGCCCCGGTCGCGAACGAGCCCATCGGCTGGATCTCCGAGGACATCGAGGGCCGCGGCGCCGGCACCCCCGAGTTCCCGCTCGGCGACCTGATCGCCGACGCGCAGCTCGCCCACGCCAGGGAGCTGGACCCGGACGCCGACCTGGCCCTCATGAACCCCGGCGGCGTGCGCGCCGACCTCGTCTTCGACGCCTCGGGGGACGAGGGCGACGGCGTCGTCACCTACGGCGAGGGCTTCACCGTGCAGCCGTTCTCCAACACCGTCAACATCCTCGACCTCACCGGCGAGCAGCTGCTCGCCGTCCTCACCGAGCAGGTCTCGGGGCCCAACGAGGCGGCGCCGAAGATCCTCCAGCCCTCCGCGGGGCTCGCCTACACGCTCGACCTCACCCGGGCGGGCGCCGACCGCGTCGTGGCCGGCTCGGTCACGGTGAACGGCGAACCCCTCGACCCCGCGGCCACCTACCGGGTCGCGGTCAACTCGTTCCTCGCGGGCGGAGGCGACGGGTTCCCCACCCTCGCCGAGGGCACCGACCCGGTCGTCGGCAACGACGACATGGCCGTCCTCGCCGCCTACCTGACCGCCAACTCCTCGGCCGGCGCCCCGCTCGCGGCGCCCCCGGCCGACCGCATCACCGTCGTCGAATGACGGCGCGGCGTCCCGGGCCGACAGGGCCCGGGACACCGGCCGCACGACCGCTACGAGGGCACGGCCCCCGTTACGCTGCCGCGCCCGCCGTCCGGGCCGTCCGGCGCCGCAGCGGGCCCGGCGGCGGGCCCGGCCGCGCGCTCGCGCACCAGCCCGATCGCGGTGCCCACCAGGCCGTCGCGCACGTCCCAGCGGCCGGTGAAACCGCCGAGCCGCACCC
This sequence comes from Streptomyces marincola, assembly GCF_020410765.1. NCBI lineage: Bacteria > Bacillati > Actinomycetota > Actinomycetes > Kitasatosporales > Streptomycetaceae > Streptomyces > Streptomyces marincola. The sequence continues at coordinate 3,033,618 of NZ_CP084541.1, forward strand.
CGTTCACGACCGGCCCCGGCACCAGCAGCCGCGCCCTGAACGTCCCCGCGTCCGGGTCGGGCTCGATCACCGCCTCCTCGAAGTCGAGCCACTTGCGCGTCAGCGGGAACCAGACCTTGTAGACGCTCTCCTTGGCGCTGAAGATCAGCCGGTCCCACGCCACGTCGGGCCGCCGCGCGGCCAGCCCGGGCAGCGCGGCCCGCTCCTCGGGCAGCGCGATCAGGTTCAGCACGCCCGAGTCGCGCAACGGCTCGTTCGGCTCGACGTCCATCCCGACGCCGTCCATGTCCGCCGCCCTGGCCACCGCCGCGGCCCGGTAGCCGCGGCAGTGCGTCATCGTGCCGACGAACCCGTCCGGCCACCGCGGCGCACCGCGTTCGCCCGGCAGCAGCGGAACGCGCGGCCCGCCGAGCCCGGCCAGCGCGGAACGGGCGCAGTACCGCACCGTCCCGAACTCCCTGCGCCGCTCGTCGACGGCCGCGGCGATACGTTCCGCCTCCTCGGGGAACAGGCCCGGGTCCGCCACGTCCTGCGCGGTCTCCACGACCGCGACCGGCTCGGGCAGCAGCCCGCGGAACAGTCCGCTCATCGCCCCGCCACCGCCTCCGAGGGAAGGACGGGCACCAGCCGGCCCGGCGCCTGCGCGCGCGGCTGCCACTCGCGCGGATACCCGAGCGACACCTCCTGGTGCGGCACGCCGTCGTGATGGATCAGCCGCGGGATGTGCAGGTGCCCGTACACCACGGCGGCGGCGCCGAAGCGGCGCGGCCAGTCCTCCGTGGCCTCGGTACCGCACCACAGCGCGAACTCCGGATAGCGCAGCACGCGCGTGGGCTCGCGCACCATCGGCCAGTGGTTGACCATCACCACCGGGACGCCGGACGGCAGTTCGTTCCTCAGCCTGGCCTCGGTGAACGCCAGCCGCGCCCGGCACCAGTCCTCCGCGCCCGCGTACGGCTCGGGCTTCAGCAGGAACTCGTCCGTGCACACCACCCCGGCCGCCTCCGCGACGTCGAGCGCCTGGGCCTTGGTGAACGTCCCCGGCGGGCGGAAGGTGTAGTCGTACAGCAGGAACAGCGGGGCGATCACGGCCGGCCCGCCCGCTCCCTCGAACACCGGGAAGGGGTCCTCGGGCGTCACCACACCGAGGCCGCGGCACATCTCCACCAGGCGCCGGTAACGCGCCTCGCCCTTCAGCGTCACCGGGTCGTCCGGCGGCGTCCACAGCTCGTGGTTGCCCGGGACCCACACGACCTTGGCGAACCGGCCGCTCAGCAGCCTCAGCGCCCACTCGATGTCCTCGAACATCTCGCCGACGTCACCGGCCACCAGGAGCCAGTCGTCGTCCTCGTCGGGCCGCAGCCGTTCCACGATGTGCCGGTTCTCCTCGTACCGCACATGCAGATCGCTGATGGCCACCAACTTCCCCATGCACAACTCCCCTCCACAGCGCGCGATTTCCCACGCTACCGCACACCCGGGAGATGCACTTCAAGTGAGCTTGACGTTTCGCTACGATGACGGCATGGCTCCGCGCATCGTCAAGGAACTCACCATCGGCCAGCTCGCCCAGCGCAGCGGCGTGGCGACCTCGGCGCTCAGGTTCTACGAGGACCGCGGACTGATCTCCAGCCGCCGCACCTCGGGCAACCAGCGCCGCTACCCGCGGGACATGCTGCGCCGCGTGGCGTTCATCCGGGTCTCGCAGAACGTCGGCATGCCCCTGGGCGCGATCCACGCCGCGCTCGAACGGCTGCCCGAGGGCCGCACGCCGACCAAGGAGGACTGGGCCGAGGTCTCCGGCTACTGGCGCAGGGACCTCGACGCCCGCATCCGGCAGCTGTCGCGCCTGCGCGACGAGCTGACCGAGTGCATCGGCTGCGGCTGCCTCTCGCTGGAGAGCTGCATGCTCGCCAACCCCGACGACATCTGCGGCGAACGCGGCCAGGGGCCGCGCCGACTGATCGAAGAGGACCCGGACGCCGCGCCGGGGAGCGCACCGGCGGGGGACTGCGCCGCCGAGGCGTACGAGGACTGCGCCGAGGCGTACGCCGGCTGCGATTCCCGCTGACCGCCACCCGCGTCCTCAGCGCCGCCGCGCCGCGCCCCGCCGGCCGGAACGCCGCCCGTGCGGCCGGGCCGGGCGGACGGCGGCGGTCCGCCCGCGGGACCAGTGGCCGGGGCGGACGAGCCCGTCCGGCAACCGGGTGGCGCCGTCACCGCGCGCGGCGGTCAGCTGGGCCTGGGTGAGGAACAGGGCCCCGGTGAGGTCGGCGCCGCTCAGGTCGGCGTCACGGAAATCCGCGCCGGTGACGTCCGCCACCCGCAGGTCGGCGCCGGTGAGGTCGGCACCCAGGAACCGGGCGCCGCGCAGGCTCGCACCCCGCAGGGCCGCGCCGCGCAGCCTGGCCCCGGTGAGATCGGCCCCCCGGTGATCGCGGTGCGGGCCCGGCACCCCGGCCCGCACCAGCTCGCCGGCCCGCAGCAGCAGCGGGTTGACCTCGTCCCTGACCGCGGTGACGTCGAGGGCGGCGAGGTCGCCCGGGTCGGCGCCCGCGCGCCGGTCCAGGTCGACGGCCGCGCGCCGCAGCCCGGGGTGCACGGGGGCCGCGGCCTCCATGGCCAGCGCCTGGTGCACGTACCACAGGAGTTCATGCAGGGCCCGCACCACGGGGAAGACCCTGAACATCGGTCCCGCCACCGCCGGATCGCCCCGCCAGCCGCGACCGCCGAACGTCTCGCGCGACACCCGCTGTCCCGCGCCGAAGCAGTCGAAGACAGTGCAGCCCGTCCAACCGCGCTCCCGCAGGTGGGCGTGGACGCGGCAGCTGGAGTCGTCCGCCAGGTTCGCGCACGCCCGGCCGGCGGGCTTGTCCACGGGGAAGTCCGCGGAGGCGGCGAAGGGCAGCGCGACACAGCAGAGCCCCTGGCAACTGCCGCAGTCGGCACGCAGGTACGCCGGCGGCTCGTGCCGTGCGCTCACGCTTCCGCCCTCTCGCCCGAAGGCGCCGCCGTGCCGGGCGCCCGCGGCGTGAAGACCAGCTCGTACGCCTTCAACGCCGGGTCCCGGGGATCGATTTCGGCCCCGCCGGTCGGGCGGAAGCCGAGCGAGGCGTAGAACCTGGCGGCCCGCGCATTGTTCTCGTGCACCCGCAGCCGGGTCTCGCGCCCGCCCGCCCAGTCGATCGCGGCCCGCATCAGCGCCCCGGCCAGGCCCGTGCCGCGGTGCTCGGGCCGCATGTAGACGCCCACGACCCAGACGTGGTCGTCCCGGACGAAGGCGCCGACCATCCCGCCCCACACACCGGACTCCGTCTCCCCTATGAAGGTGACCCGGGCCCGGCCGGACGCCCTGCGCTCCCAGTCGCCGCGCGTCAGCGCCAGCGCCTCGTCGTACGGCTCGAAGAACGCGACGGGGGCGACCGGGTCCTTGAGGGCGGCGAGGCGCAGGTCGCGCAGCAGCTGCCAGTCCTCGCGGCGCGTCTGACGGATGGTGTACACCATGCGCCGATGGTCGCACCGCGCCCCGCACGCCGCAACGTCCTTCTTCCCGGGCCGCCTAAGGGAGAGGAATTCCACGCCCCTGGCCTCAAGCCCCGGAAAACGAATAAGGCCCGTCGCACCAGGCGACGGGCCTTACCCGCATACAACGTATTGTCCGGCGGCGTCCTACTCTCCCACACGGTCCCCCATGCAGTACCATCGGCGCTGGAGGGCTTAGCTTCCGGGTTCGGAATGTAACCGGGCGTTTCCCCTCCGCCATGACCACCGGAACCCTGAAAGGGCACCAGCCGCCGGCCGAGAATTCACAGTGGACGCGAGCATCTGAGGACAAGCCCTCGGCCTATTAGTACCGGTCAACTCCACCTGTCACCAGGCTTCCATCTCCGGCCTATCAACCCTGTCGTCTCCAGGGAGCCTTACCCCATCAAGTGGGTGGGAGTCCTCATCTCGAAGCAGGCTTCCCGCTTAGATGCTTTCAGCGGTTATCCCTCCCGAACGTAGCCAACCAGCCATGCCCTTGGCAGAACAACTGGCACACCAGAGGTTCGTCCGTCCCGGTCCTCTCGTACTAGGGACAGCCCTTCTCAAGACTCCAACGCGCACAGCGGATAGGGACCGAACTGTCTCACGACGTTCTAAACCCAGCTCGCGTACCGCTTTAATGGGCGAACAGCCCAACCCTTGGGACCAACTCCAGCCCCAGGATGCGACGAGCCGACATCGAGGTGCCAAACCATCCCGTCGATACGGACTCTTGGGGAAGATCAGCCTGTTATCCCCGGGGTACCTTTTATCCGATGAGCGACGGCGCTCCCACAAGCCACCGCCGGATCACTAGTCCCTGCTTTCGCACCTGCTCGACCCGCCAGTCTCACAGTCAAGCTCCCTTGTGCACTTACACTCACCACCTGATAACCAACCAGGCTGAGGGAACCTTTGGGCGCCTCCGTTACTCTTTAGGAGGCAACCGCCCCAGTTAAACTACCCACCAGACACTGTCCCCGATCCGGATCACGGACCCAGGTTAGACATCCAGCACGATCAGAGTGGTATTTCAACAACGACTCCACCCAGGCTGGCGCCCGAGCTTCACAGTCTCCCACCTATCCTACACAAACCGAACCGAACACCAATATCAAGCTATAGTAAAGGTCCCGGGGTCTTTCCGTCCTGCTGCGCGAAACGAGCATCTTTACTCGTACTGCAATTTCACCGGGCCTATGGTTGAGACAGCCGAGAAGTCGTTACGCCATTCGTGCAGGTCGGAACTTACCCGACAAGGAATTTCGCTACCTTAGGATGGTTATAGTTACCACCGCCGTTTACTGGCGCTTAAGTTCCCAGCTTCGCCATCCCGAAAGACAGCTAACCAGTCCCCTTAACGTTCCAGCACCGGGCAGGCGTCAGTCCGTATACATCGCCTTACAGCTTCGCACGGACCTGTGTTTTTAGTAAACAGTCGCTTCTCGCTGGTCTCTGCGGCCACCCCCAGCTCCAGGCGTAAAGCCCATCACCAGAAGCGGCCCCCCTTCTCCCGAAGTTACGGGGGCAATTTGCCGAGTTCCTTAACCATAGTTCACCCGAACGCCTCGGTATACTCTACCTGACTACCTGAGTCGGTTTCGGGTACGGGCCACCATGAAACATCGCTAGAGGCTTTTCTCGACAGCATAGGATCGTCCACTTCACCACAATCGGCTCGGCATCAGGTCTCACCCTCATGTCGCACGGATTTACCTGCACGACGGGCCACACCCTTACCCCGGGACAACCACCGCCCGGGCTGGACTACCTTCCTGCGTCACCCCATCACTCACCTACTACCCCCTCGGGTCACCGGCTCCACCACTCCCAGAAGTGTCAAAGACACCACCAGGCGGCTTCACGGGCTTAGCATCAGAAGATTCAGCGCTTGCGCTCCACGGCGGGTACCGGAATATCAACCGGTTGTCCATCGACTACGCCTGTCGGCCTCGCCTTAGGTCCCGACTTACCCTGGGCAGATCAGCTTGACCCAGGAACCCTTAGTCAATCGGCGCACACGTTTCCCACGTGTGAATCGCTACTCATGCCTGCATTCTCACTCGTGAACCGTCCACAACACGCTTCCGCGGCTGCTTCACCCAGCACACGACGCTCCCCTACCCACCACACACAAGGTGCGGCGACACGACTTCGGCGGTGTACTTGAGCCCCGCTACATTATCGGCGCAGAATCACTCGACCAGTGAGCTATTACGCACTCTTTCAAGGGTGGCTGCTTCTAAGCCAACCTCCTGGCTGTCTCTGCGACTCCACATCCTTTCCCACTTAGCACACGCTTAGGGGCCTTAGTCGATGCTCTGGGCTGTTTCCCTCTCGACCATGGAGCTTATCCCCCACAGTCTCACTGCCGCGCTCAACTTACCGGCATTCGGAGTTTGGCTAAGGTCAGTAACCCGGTAAGGCCCATCACCTATCCAGTGCTCTACCTCCGGCAAGCAACACACGACGCTGCACCTAAATGCATTTCGGGGAGAACCAGCTATCACGGAGTTTGATTGGCCTTTCACCCCTAACCACAGGTCATCCCCCAGATTTTCAACTCTGGTGGGTTCGGGCCTCCACGCGGTCTTACCCACGCTTCACCCTGCCCATGGCTAGATCACTCCGCTTCGGGTCTAGGGCATGCTACTAGAATCGCCCTCTTCGGACTCGCTTTCGCTACGGCTCCCCACCACAGGTTAACCTCGCAACACACCGCAAACTCGCAGGCTCATTCTTCAAAAGGCACGCAGTCACGACACACCGGGCAAGCCCGGTATGCGACGCTCCCACGGCTTGTAGGCACACGGTTTCAGGTACTCTTTCACTCCGCTCCCGCGGTACTTTTCACCATT